>DAOVUU010000382.1 GCA_030632405.1 Desulfobulbaceae bacterium
CCTTACCCCCATCGCGGTTAACGAAGGCCTGGGTGACGAAGAGTTTGACAGGGAAGGAAGAGTTCTTACTCTTGAATTTGACACCTACTATGTCGTTAATATCTATTTCCCCAACAGCGGAGACAAACTCAAGAGGCTCGATTTCAAGCTTCGTTTCAATAACACACTCCTCTCCTTTGCACAAAGACTTGGCCGGAAAAAAGCTGTCATTCTCTGCGGAGATTTCAATGTTGCCCATAAAGAAATTGATCTAAAAAACCCCAAAAACAATGTAAAAAATGCGGGGTTCACTCCAGAAGAAAGAGCGTGGATGGACAGCTTCATTGAGGCCGGTTTCACCGATACCTTTCGCAAGTACAATCAAGAGCCGGAGCAATATTCATGGTGGAGTTACCGGTTCAATGCCAGGGCAAAAAACGTGGGCTGGCGGATAGACTATTTCTGCGTCGATCCTGCCGCCGGGAAAAATGTGCGAAACGCTGCTATTCTTCAAGAGGTTACCGGTTCGGACCATTGCCCGGTTCAGCTTGAGTATCTTGCCCGTTAGAAATAAAATGCAGAGAAAGAGAGCGGCGGGATTTTAAAGGGAAGATCTCAGGAGTTCCTGCCGCTTTAGTCTTATATATTCGAGAACTTTTCGTGGACCCGCCGGGAAACCGAAATGTTTGAAATCTTTGGGTGCAACCCATCGATAGTCATCTGCCGAGGTGAGGACAGCTTCTCTGTTATTTCCACGTAAAGTACAGAGAAAGCAGTAAAGGATAATTTTATATCGAGTGTAGTGGTGAATAACCTTTGTAATCGGTTCAATGACGTCGACAATAAGATCAGTGCTCTCAAAAATTATGTCTATAAGCAATTCTTCAGGGTCCCCTTCAGCCAACTCTCCACCGGGAAAATCCCACAATCCACCCCAGACATCGTCCTCTCTTCTCTGCAGGAGCAGAACAGATCCTTTATGGAAGACAAGTCCGGCCACTCGTTGAACTGTGACAATCTTCTTTGATTTCCCTATAACCGGCCGATCACCAACAGTGGCTCCGGCAAGGGCGAGACAAGACACGGAAACTGGACAGAGACTGCATTTAGGCAGCCTCGGAGTGCAGACAAGGCCGCCAAGCTCCATCACCGCCTGGTTAAATAAACGCGCCCTCCCCTCTGGAAGTAACTTCCGGGCTATCTCTTCAATCCGGCCTTTTGCCTTCTTTTCTTTGACAGGTGTATCAATATCGAAAAGCCTGGCATATACGCGGGCAACATTGGCGTCTATGACAGGGACATCCTGATTTCCCGCAACACTTGCTATCGCCGCAGCCGTATAGGGGCCGATGCCGGGAAGTTGAAGGAGAAGATCATAATCACAGATCACTTCACCACCAAAATCGTTGACAATAACCTTGGCAGCTTTATGCAGATTCCTGGCTCTGGAGTAGTAGCCAAGCCCCTCCCAGTATTTCAATATTTCCTGTTGGTTAGCAGCAGCAACCGCCGCAACGTCGGGAAAGCGATTAACCCAGCGGGTAAAGTAGACGACCCCGCGATCCATCTGGGTCTGCTGCAGCATGATCTCAGAGACCCAGACGTGGTATGGATCATAGGTACGTCGCCAGGGGAGATCACGGCAGTGGAGTTTAAACCAGCTGATCAATTGTTCCTGCAGGAGTTCGGCAGAACAATCCGGCTGTTTCAATTCGAAGAGAACCAAGCGATTACATTTTTTGGAAAAGCTCGAGGGTTCTTTCACGGCTCATCAGCTTTTGCCAGTCCGGCCCAAGACAATTCTCCCAGAGTGGAACCAGCCCAAGGGCTGTGGTTACCATGAGGTCAAGATCTTTGTCGCTCATTTTGGCAGTCAGATTCTTAGGCAGGGTTATGGCATGTCTCCCCATCATCTGTCTAAATTCCACAACCCCTTCCGGATAAAACTCCTCCAGACAATCAAAAGCGATGCAACAACCGATTCCATGATGAGTGCCAAGTACATAGGAAAGACCATAGGAAAGTGCATGACAGGCACCGACCTGAGAATAGGCAATACTCATTCCACCAAAATATGAGGCCATCATCAGCTTGTCATCCCTGTCCTGATGATCTTCAAGAAATACCTGGCGACAAAGATCAATCGATTTTTCTCCATAAGCCTTGCTGAACTCATTGATAAAGGTTCCATTTAATGATTCAACGTCGTGAATGTAGCAATCCATTCCTGTGTAAAACCATTGCTCTTTAGGCACGTCGGCTACAAGTTCCGGATCGAGTAAAATTTGATGAAAGAGAGTGTAATCAGAATTAATGCCCAGTTTCTTATCGGGCCCGGTTAGAATGGTGGTACGGGATATTTCAGCTCCGGTCCCCGCCAGAGTAGGCACAGCAACATGATAGAGAGATGAATTTTGAATCAGATCCCACCCCTGATAATCGGCTGAAGAACCAGGATTTTTCAACATAAGTGAGAGAGCCTTGGCAATATCCATAGTGCTTCCGCCGCCAATACCGACAATGCCGTCCGGGATAATTTCGCTGTAATTGCGGATTTGCTCAACAAGCTGGTCTACATATTCAGTTTTGGGTTCATCATCGACATTCACCCTCAATAACAGATCATTCCCATCCATCGGTATTCTGCTTTCAAGAGGTTTTCCTTCAAAAACATCATCAATCACAAATACAAAATAAGAACCTTTTGTAACCCGCATGGGTGCAATAATTTCCCCCAGTTGATCGAAGGCGCCTCTGCCAAAAATAATATTTGGTACTAAACTGAAATTTCTATACATATTCTCTTCCACCAGGGAATTAAAAAAACTGTTTATTATCCGGCCATTCTCTCCAGGAGAGTTGTGATTCTCACGTAACAGATATTGACCCAAAACTCAAGGATGAATTGCATCTGCGAAATCATTCTATTCTCACTGGCGTCACATTTTTCACTGTTTATCTTTACGATTAACGGTAGAATAAGTGATATGGTGACACCATTTATACCAAAGTTCTCTGTTATGAAAAGGAATACCATTTGATGCAGACAATAACCCAGGAAAGCGTCTTTACCTCTCTGCGACAGCACACCCCTCTGGCTGTTGAAGATTGTGTTCACCTTTGTGCCCCCTTTTCGCAGGAAACCAGAGCCTGGGTAAAAAATCTCAACAGAGAACATACAAACATCACGAAATACAGAGCGCTCCGCAG
>DAOVUU010000064.1 GCA_030632405.1 Desulfobulbaceae bacterium
AAAAAAGGAGCATGATTCGAAGTAAAGAATGGCGGGTCCTTTTTAAGAATAGAGGCAATGGCTGGGGAACGTTTGAAAATCGTATCAAGAAAATGACGTACTTTGCGGCGATTCCATCCATGTGGGTGGATGAAATTTCTGTATATTGACAGGTCTCCATCATAAAATTCGGAAATTTCAAGAAAAGAAGTCTCCACGCTGCATATTGGCAGGTTAAAAATGGCCAGGTTGAGAAAGCTGATGTGTTCATGGTTTTTTACGGCGAAGACAAGCGTCTGTTGAGCTTCTGCTTCTGTTTCAGAAGGTGTACCGAAAAGAAGATATACGTAGGTCGCAATTCCGGCCCCATGCAGGTTTTCAAGTACCCTGGTGGCAAGCTGTAAATCAATCCCCTTTTCCATACGGTTGAGGACATCCTGGTTGCCAGATTCAAGACCTAGCTTCAACATGGTGCAGCCGGAATTTTTAAGCGATATACAGAAGTCTCTGTCACTCAGCTGGGGGGCTATTCTGGCGAAACCATACCAGGGGATTCCTGAAGGATTTTCACAGAGGGCGTTCAGGGTGGAGGGGCTTATGGCGTTGTCCAGAAGGTGGATGAGTGAAGGTGAGGTCTCATGTACAAGAGTGTTGAGGTCATTCACTGTTGTGGCCGGAGGAATATGGCTGTATCGGGTGTTCTCAGTTTTTTCCGGGCAGAAATTACATTTTTTCCAAAAGCAGCCTCTGGACGTAGTGTAGGGAAGGATAAATCCGGGTGAGAGATATCTGTTTTTGACTAAATCGGTATAAGATGGTGTGACATATTTTATAGTCCTGCGTATGTCTAAAAGTTTTAGCAGTGGTTCTTCACCTTTGCCGGGAATGTAGTTGTCAACCAGATCTGGAAAAGGATTTTTCCAGGTCGGATTGGAAAGCCAGGTCGTAATAAGCCCCCCTCCTAGAACAATATTTATTTTCGGGAAGTGAGATTTGATAAGCCCTATCAATGAAAAAGAGCAGAGGGCCTGGCTGAGGTAATTGAGTGAGATGCCAATAATGGCTGGATGGTGAAGAGATATCAGTTCCTCCAACCTCCTGTAGAAGTATGGGAAAAAAATATTTTCTTCAGGATGCTTTGCCGTACCTCGCAGATCGGAACTCTTAAGCGGCGATCTTTGTCTGTCGACATAATTCCCAAAGGATAGTTGAAGATCAAATCTGTTCCCTGCGTTTTCAAGTATTCTGTTGAGGTCAGACACCGCACGTTTATATCTATCGATGTTGGTGTAAATGTCAGGGGAGCAGAGTGACTGAATGTTTTTTTCTCTCGCTTTTAATGCGCGCCTGCTCCAGGTGTCATTTACAGGTTCTGCCGTGTCAAAGAGATAGTGTAGCCCTTCGATGTTCATGTCGATAACGGCACATGGCTTGCCGTGGGCCCTGAGTGTTGCCGAAAGATAGGCAAGGGCAGCCGGTGGTTCGGATGGTTTAGTCAGTGGTGGATGAATTATGAGCATGACGAATAAAGAGAGTGTATTTTTTTCGCATTATTTCGCATTATATATGGCAATCTGCCTGATAAGTTCTTACTCTTTCGATGCTACTATTTCAAGTAGTTGCGAAGTGAATTTTTTTTGAGAATTTTCATAAAAGACAATCTCGTAAAAACCTCAAAATGGAATGTACTTATGATGATGTATTTCAAAAAACTGGCACCTTTTTTTATGTTACTCATTGCTTTTTCGCTGGTGGAAGGAGGGTTGAATGCTGACTATGCAGATGCGAGATCGAAATTCGGAGGTCGTTCCTTTAAAATGAGTCCCAGAAAGGCTCCTGCCAAGACTACGCAGGGGACCAGGACGCAAAACAAAAGCAGCTTTGGTCGTGGGTTGGCTGGAGGCCTCCTCGGTGGAGCTATTGGCGGGATGCTCTTTGGCTCGATGTTTGGTGCCGGGGGAGAAGGGATGGGGATTTTGCCGATTCTACTTCTTGCCGGGGGGGCCTATTACTTCTTCCGTAAAATGAAAAGACCAAATCAGAATAACTATTCATCCTATAATCAAAACCAGGGTCAACAGGGGATGGGGAGTGTTTTTGGTGGGGGAACAGAAAATAGTGGGTCCGGCAGCCACCCTATACCCGAATATCAGGATCCTGTTGAAGAGGGATTGGCTCAGATCGGGGAAAACGACAGGAAATTTGATAAAGATTATTTTGTAGAAATAGCGTCCGATGTGTTTTTTAAGATACAGGCCGGGTGGATGCGCCGGGATCTGGATTCATATAGACATCTGCTTGGGGATCAGCTTGCCGGTGAATATGAAGGCCATTTTGCCGAAATGCATCAAAAGGGATATATCAACAAGCTTGAAAGTATCGCTGTCAGGAACATAAAAATCATTGCGGCAGGCAGTGATGGCACTGAGGATTTTGTGACTGTTCTTTTTTCGGCCAATCTTCTTGACTATACGGTAGACGATAAAAATGGCGAGTTGATAGATGGCAGTATGACGGCTCCTGTGAAATTCGATGAGAAGTGGACCTGGGCGAGACCGGTTGGAACTGAGCAGTGGAAGTTAGAAGGAATTGAAAAATGATGGCGTCGTAAAAATGGTATGAATTGCACTAGTTGGTGTCCATCCAGAAACGAGAATTTTTGGGCTAAATCGAGACGCAGGAAAAATTTTACCACAGGCATATAGGTGATATCCCGAGGATAAAATTTTTCCTGCAACGAAGGGTTAGAGCAAAAAGGCCGTTTCTGGACGGCACTAGTTGAGAGTGAGGTAGGTTTTGGACATCAGTCAGTTTCGTCGTGAATATATATGGGGGGGGCTTTCTCGCGGGGATCTTGAGTCGGATCCCGTGACCCAGTTCTCCCTGTGGTTTGATCAGGCCCGAAAAACAACTATTTCAGATCCGACTGCGATGGTTCTTGCAACTGTTGACTCTCACGGTCAGCCAAGCCAGAGGACGGTCTTGTTGAAATATTTCGATGAAAAAGGATTTGTTTTTTTCACCAATTTCGGTAGCAGAAAGGCTGCTGAAATTAAAGAGAACGATAAAGTGAGTCTGCTTTTTGTCTGGCTGGAGCTTGAGCGGCAGGTGATGATTAACGGCAGGGCTCAGAGGATATCAACTGCCGAATCAGCAAAATATTTTATGACCAGGCCAAAGGAGAGTCAGCTTGCTGCATGGGTCTCCAGTCAGAGTCATAAACTTTCATCCAGGCAGATGCTGCTGCAGAAATTCCAGGAAATGAAGAGCAAAATTGGTGAGGGCAAGGTGCCTTTACCCTCTTTTTGGGGTGGATATCGTGTCGAGCCCACGGAAGTTGAATTCTGGCAGGGAAGGAAGAGCCGCCTGCATGACAGGTTTCTCTATACCCAGGCCTCCAATCCTGGTTCCTGGTCGGTGGAGCGACTCGCTCCGTAAAACTCTGGATCCTCCTGTAGAAAAGGGTTATTTCAAGCCCTGCAGCCGAAGTCTGGCACTATCCAGGTCAAAAAAATCAGGATCAAAACTGCTGCTGCCTGTCAACTCAGATAATTTCCTGTAACCACTGCTGGACCGATCTTCCCGGGAAGCTAAAAGTGACTGGTATTCATGGATATCACTCATTGTTTCCGGCGGGCATGCCTGCTTACCTGAGAGAAGAACCGGTTTGGGCAGTTCTTCTTCTAAAATCACAACCTCTTCGAGCCGGATTTCATGTTCCCAGATATCTCCGGCATCGTAGAGATAGGCGAACATGAACTGCATCCCCTCTTCCAGGTCCTGGAGTTTATAATTTCTCT
Organism: Desulfobulbaceae bacterium; assembly: GCA_030632405.1. Classification (GTDB taxonomy): domain Bacteria; phylum Desulfobacterota; class Desulfobulbia; order Desulfobulbales; family Desulfocapsaceae; genus Desulfomarina. The sequence continues at coordinate 3,780 of DAOVUU010000064.1, forward strand.
CATCATATCTTTCGTTTTCTTTGATAGCGCCGCTCCCCAAAGTCGGTGCATAACTTATTTTCCCAACCAGGAATTGGTGCACGTGGGAGTCACTCCACCCCATAGAGGATTGGATCACATGATGAAGAGTTGCCAGGCTGATACTGCCCGGAACCTGAACACGGCGCCAGATAAGTGGATCTGAAAATGTCAATGAGATATGAAGTACGTAACTTGGTATTGGCTTATCCCTTTTGGCAGTTTGTACATCTTCTTTTTCAGGGAATGCACCGGTAATTATTTTGGCCATACTGAAACCTCTTTTATAGAATCGTCCTCGGATATTTCCCGGAGACTGGTTAGCAGGAGTTTTCTGAATTTTTCTTTTACTCCAGAAACATCTTCGTCCTTGTTTTTTTGGATTGTTTTGAAAAAATTCTGACAGATTTTTATATTTTTTGAGGGCCAGTTATGAGTGAATCCCTTGTGTGGTTCCATTGCCATCGAAGTCGCCTCTGATTTGGGGTAATCTCTTCTGCCATGGGCCCAGTTTATTGTGTGCTGGTAATAGAGCAGGATTCTGTTGAGCAGTATAAAAAGCAGGTCAATGTTTTTTGGTGGCCCGATCTGTACCGTCTCTCCTCCCAATGGAATACCGAGTATCTGTGCCCGGCCTGATATGTTCTCGCCGCCAAAGAGTGCCCCCAGTGCTCCGGCAACGCCTCCCAGAGCAGTGAACAAACCCAGAGCATGACCCAGGGCGGCAACATCAAGGCCCGTGCCGATGGCTGCACCCCCAAGGCTTCCAGCTATTACAGACTGCTTTTTGGTCAGGCCGAGGAGTTGCCAGTTTTTCTCATCGAACAGGTTCTCCGGGAGTATGGAATGTGGAGGCAGGTTGTAGTTGAAGATGTTGTGTTTAAACAGTGCCCTGATCTGCAGTTGAGCCGATTTCTCTTTCTGGCTCAGGATCTCTTTATACTTCTGGAAGAGTTTTTCTCTGACTGCTTCCTCTTCAGACTGTGAGCCGATATTCTTGCTCAGTTTTAAAGAAAGGCAGTCCTTAAGCAGGTTGGTCATGATTTCCGCAGTATGATTGTTGCGTTCATTCCAATCTTTTTTAAAGGCATTGATCACCACGGAAAGAGGGTTATACCAGTCCTGGTCGATGGATTTCAGTGCCTCAAATAATCGGATTCGCTCTGCATAGGTAGCACGATGCGCATTGAAGAGCTGATTGGAATTAAAATTCTTTCTGAATTCTATTTTCCACTCGTCAAGAAAGCCAAAATTGTCATCCTTACAGTTTATGATTGCCATCCTCGGTTTGCCGGTGAGTCGCAGAATTTCCATCTCTGACCTGTCAACATTACGTACCGGACGGGAACCGTCAACCACATAGATAATTCCAGCCCCCCGCTCAACCGGTTTGAGAAGCTCACAGTCGTCATGGAGTTCAGGGATATTGACGGCTGATTGTCTGAACTTCTGTATAATCCGGTCGCCGTTATGATGAAGTTTTTTGAACTGGCTGAGTACTCTGGCCGGGTTCTGAAAGCCGGGTGTGTCGGTAAATCGCAGCAGTTCCTTCCCGTCTATAATAACAGGAAAGGTACGGCATTCGGTTGTCTCACCTGGAGTTGGGCTGACTCTGACCGAATCGTCTTCTGCCAGGGTGGAAAGGACTGACGATTTACCTTCATTCGGGTGGCCGAGGATTGCAAATTCTGGAATCATGGTACGTTCAGGTTCCTTGGGCAGATGTCAGAGGGAAGAGATAGAGATAGGGGTCACCGAGACTGGCTGTTTTCTGCTGCCAGATTGTGTAGTCATTTTTTGATACAGGACTGAAAGTTTTTTCTGCAGGACGACCTGTAAGTGCGATGGTGATAACCGTATCTGCAGCGACAACAGATCGAAGTTCGCCAAGATAGGTCAGGAAATCAATGAGTGGTACCATCCAGCCCTCCATCAGGATAAAGAGGCCTGTATTGTCATCCCAAACCTGCCGCTGGAGGTACTGTTTTACCTCCTGATCGCCTTCATAGTCAGTCATGAACTTGAGTTGTTTTTTCACTTCAAATCCATGGCTCTGTAGAATGTGTTTGAAATTCTGAGAAGGAATAGTGTGGTAGATATCGCAGGGAATGAGGACGAATTGAGGGAGAAGATGGTGTCCCGCCGTTGGTTGAAACTGTTCTGTCTCTGCAGTCGATATCGATTCACTTTCCGCTGTTTTTTCTTCAGGGGCCGCCTGAGTTGAAACGAGGGGTGTCAACATTCTCTGAGTGAGTCTGCGGCAGGATGCGGAATTGAATTGTATCTTTTGTAATGATCTTTTTTCCATCCATCTGCCGGCCAGGTAACATCCTCCGCGGAAAAAAAGGCCATAGAAGAGAATACAAAAAACCAGAAACGGCCACCAGGAAACCAGATCCTTAGTCGTCAGGTGGTAGATTCCGTCTTTGAGGAGAATTCTGCTCCCCTCTATTTCTTCGGGGGAGGGGAATGCGATAGTGTCAGGTACAAACCATGACCAGGGGAGGGCCATGAAGAGAACAATCTTATGCAGAGCTGCTGCACTGAGCTGCAGGGTGGACTGCCAGCCAAAGGCGAGGTCGCTGGTGCTGATTTTTAAAAGAGTTGACCCCAGCAATCCGGCATTAAAAGAGAGGGCCAGAATTTGCGAAAGGGTAAAGAGCGGCCAGTAAAAGAGTGAACCGTATATTTGATTGTGTGATTTGATCAATCCCATGGCATGATTGATGTCGTTCTTTTTGGTGGTTGAAAGGTCCTTATTACATCGGTTGCAAGCCATTTTAGTCAGTTTATTGAAGAGTCTACCAAAAAACAGAGCATAAAAGGTCGGTAAAGAACCCCTTCCCGCCAGTCGGCGCAGTGCGAAAGACGATCCCATGAGAAAGGTGAGCAGGATCTGCGAGAAAATGAAAAAAATCAGGAATTGGAAGACATTGACAGGAGTAGTGCCGGAGTAGGAAAAAAAAGACAATCCAGCCGTAAAGCCGAACAGACTGCCCCCGATTATACATAATCCTTTAAAGAGTGAAAGGGTATCCTGGAAAATTTCACCGGGACTTTTGTTTTCGTTGCCCGGGAACTCGCTGTCGACGCGCTCCTGTAACCATAAGTTGATCAATGCACTGTTATCGGATGAGTTGGAGGTGGATTGTTCCTGTTTTTTTAAAAATATATTCCTGTCCCGTTCACGTGAATGTTCTGGTGGATCACTTGTATCCTTGTGAAAAAAATATTCAAGGTCAATACAATCCTTATAATTCCATTTCTGTTTCATGAGGGCCATTATACCAGAATAGGGAGAAATCAGGATTAAAAAGGCGGGGGGCTATTGAAGCAGATCTTTTTTCTACCTGCCGGGTGAACAAAACCTAAAGAGGTGGCATGCAGCATCATCTGGTCACCTTCATTTCCGGAGCCGTAAAGGCTGTCTCCGATAATAGGCGTGCCGAGTCCGAGGGGATGGGCTGAGTGCAGTCGAAGTTGGTGGGTTCTCCCCGTGACAGGGGTAAACTCAATTCGGGTTTTTCCCGATTGAACACCAAGCTTTTCCCAGTGTGTAATTCCCGGCTTTCCATGCTGATGGTCATATATCTGCAGTGGACGATTGGTCTGATCCAGACGAAAAGAGAGGCGTATCTCTCCTCTATTTCCGTCAATTATACCGTCCAGGAGAGCCTGGTACTGTTTTTGGACCTGATGTTTTTCAAACTGGATTGAAAGTTTTCTGTGAGCCTCCCTGGTTTTCGCAAAGACCATCAGGCCGGAAGTGAACATATCCAGCCTGTGGACAGCCGGCTGCTGTATCATATCAGAAAAAATATCTTTTAATCTCTTTGAAATACAGTCTTTTTTGTCTGGACCTCGCCCTGGAACGGAGAGAAGTCCTCCTGGCTTGTTGACAATGACGATATCCCAATCGTGATAGACTATTTCAAGTTGTAATGTATTTGTTGTCATAGTGGTCAATCCCGCATAGCATAAAGCCCAGGATAGGTTCGCATTTTTCCTCACACGATGAGTAAAAGGAGCCATGCTGGCGGCTTCCTGATTTATTTTCAAGGCCCCAGTAAAATTCAGCGAGTGACAGGGGGACGAGGTTGTTTTTTGCGGCATAGTTCAGAAGTTTTGGGGCGCAGCAGTCTCCAGTTCCAGTGGGGATACCATTTTGACCAGTATAGGCTTGATGGAGAGGGATCGTTTCACCACGAAAATTTGTCAACCGATAAAGGTTGTGGATATCCCGCATCAGGTTTTGAGAGAGCTCTCGCCGTTTTTTTCTGAGCAGCAGCCATTTATCTGAGTGAGGGGGAGATTGATCAATTTCTCTGCCGATTGCCTTGATCTGTTTCTCGATGTCGCCACTTACCCTGGAAAATTCATCCTCGTCAAAAAGTGGAGGAACCCAGCCTGCCACCTCCCATATGCCGTTATATTGCCCGGAAAAGGCGCGAATTTGGAGAGTTGTGCCATCTGGGTCCAGACAATGCATAACTCCAAACATTTTTCCTTTTGCCGGGCCGAAGAGGTATTCTGTTTTTAATCTGTCATCTTCGTCAGGAACTGCACTAAACAGGTCGATGCTGCGGTGTGTGTCAAGCTGCTTCATTAAGGAAACGCAGTGTGCAACTGCTTCTCCGCTTCCTAGTTTATGTACTGCCCTGCATCTACTGCAATAGCCCCTGCTCTTCGTCTGTGGAGTGTGAGATTTGTTCGGAATGAAGGTCATGTCAGTCACTGTACAGATCGGGTTTCCCACATCAAATAACAAGCGGTTTTCACAGAAGTCGGTTAGAAATATCGAGTGATAAATTACAAATGATAAACACTCTACGGGAAAAATCTCATAATGGAAAGTATGGAAAATACAGAAGGGGAAAAAAGAAGCGCTTTTGATGATCTTGGCCCTGACCGAGTACTGGGGCTAGTTGAAAATGCGCTGGGTATCCGCTGCACAAATCTTTTCAGGCCGCTGAACAGCTATATTAACCGGGTCTATGAGCTTGAACAGGAAGATGGTACCGGGCTGATCGTAAAGTTTTATCGCCCCGGACGATGGTCAAAAGCCGGTATCCAGGATGAGCATACTTTTCTGCTTGACCTTGCGGAACAGGAAGTGCCTGTTATTGCCCCTCTCCGGCTTCGGGACGGTACAACGCTGGGTGGTTCTGAACTCCTTCCCTTCGCTGTTTTCCCCAAATGCGGTGGTCGCAGTTTTGATGAATATGATGATGAACA
>DAOVUU010000052.1 GCA_030632405.1 Desulfobulbaceae bacterium
AACTAAAACCAGTACTTGAGGAACTTAACAAAATAATGTATTACTGCCGCGTTAGGTCATAATTGATGGTTTTTTTGCTAACCAGTAATCTCTACATGCCGCTCACATAAAACATGAAAATTCGAAACCGCTTTTTAAAAGCAACAATTGGCCTGTGCATCCTCGCTCTCTTCACTCCATCCATATCTTCGGCTCAGCAGAACAGTGTAAACTCTGGCAATACTACAGCTGCCCAGCCCTCGCTGAACTATGAAATGAATGATGAACAGGGCTGGTGGTCAAGCCTTCCTAAAGAAAGAAAAATGACTTACACGGTCATTGGTTCAGCTGCCGCAATTGGATTGTGGGGGCTTGCAACCTGGGACTATGGTTCATCCGGCTTCCATAGTGCCGACGAAGGCATGTTTGGAGAAGACTCGAAGTATGGAGGTGCTGATAAACTAGGCCATTTCTGGGCGACATATGCATTTTCCGATGCTCTTACAGGTCTCTATAAAAGTTGGGGCTATGATACACGTAAGGCAAACAATTACGGAGCGCTCTCCGCCTTTCTTGTTCAGTTTGCAATGGAGTTTGGAGATGCAACCAGCGAGACCCAGGGATTTTCCTTTGAAGATATTCTGTTTGATGGTATCGGAGCCTTAACAAGTGTCCTGATGTCCAGATACCCGGAACTGGACCGAAAGATAGACTTCAGGGTCGAATATATATTTAACGTTGAAATTAATAATATTTTTGATGATTACTCAAACCATTTTTATTCCATGGTACTAAAACTTGATGGATTTGATTCCATTGAAAACAGTTTCCTCAAGTATCTTGAATTCAGTGGCGGTTATTACACCCGAGGCTATGATACCGATGAAGTTGACAGAAACAGATCGTTTTTTGCCGGAATCAGTTTAAACTTTTCCAGATTTTTCTATCAGCAGGATTGGAATAAAACAGGAAAAGTTCTTGAATATTTGCAGCTGCCTTACTCGTCACTTAAAGTTTCACATGATCTTGACTGATATAGCTGCTAACCAAACCAGCTACCAAAGGAAAACTGTATAGACCTTTTACGAGCTTGCCTTTCAACAACAAGCTCGCAATAAATCAAATAATACAATCAAAAGAGGAAAAACAGATGAAAGCAACAATTACCAAAGAATGTATGGGCGACAGGAACTGTAACAAATTATGTGAAGAAGTTTTTGAATATGATGAAGACCAGCTTCTCTCGATAGTAAAATTTGATAAAATCCCTGCACACCTTGAGGCAATAGTACAACAAGCCGCAGACGAGTGTGGAGCAGACGCAATTATTATTGAAGAATAGGCAGGATCATACCATGACCAGTTTCCGGGAAAGTAAAACTGCTCACAATCTGCTGCTCTCCTATTCTGCCGAAGCACAGGCGCGAACACGCTACAATTTTTTTGCGACCCAGGCCCTGGAAGAAAATTATAAGCAGATTTCGAAGATCTTTGATGAAACAGCTGAGCAGGAATATGAGCACGCTCTGAGGTTTTTCAAATTCTTTAATGGCGGAGATCTTGAAATCTGTGGAATATTTCCTGCCGGAGTAATTAAAAACACCCAGGCCAACCTGCTGTCTTCAGCTGAACTCGAACTTCATGTGCATGACAATATGTACAAAGTTTTTGCACAAGTGGCAGAAGAAGAAGGTTTTCAACGGGCAGCAGATACATTTAACGCAATAAATATTGCTGAAAAACATCATGAAATGATGTTTCGAGAGCTTGCTGAAAATTTAGCAGTAGACAGAGCATTTTCCCGCAGCGAACCTATGACCTGGCGATGTCTGGGATGCGGGTATCTGCACGAAGGCACGGAACCCCCGGATAAGTGTCCGGCTTGTGTAAAACCTCGAACATATTTTGAAATACATATAAAAAACTGGTGAAAAATTGAGCCACTCTCTGAGTGTAAACAGGGGGGGAGAAAAGATTTTCTTTTCTCTGTGGTCTCTGTGCACTCTGTGGTGAGAAAATGTTGTTTCTGAGTTGTGGGCAAAGCCCGCCTTAGATTAGAGAAAGAATACTGTTTATAGCTTTCTGCAGTTCTTTATCATGAATTTTCCCGGCAAAATGAACAGGACTCTTACCATAAAGAGGGTCCCATCCTGCTGGATCAGCGGAGCAGAAAAACTGGGTCTCAAGACCTATTTTTCGTGCAGCATCATCTATCGGATGGCCAATTAATCGCTTTACAACCTCCCAGGTAGCACCACATGGTGCACCTCGAATTACCCTCACCTCCGAAATTATCCCGCCCGAAACCTCTACTTCAAACTCCGGTGCGCCAAACTTCTCACCATATCTGCCAAGGCCAACCTGCCTTGGAAGACCACATCAGGTCGGTGGAGTCTTGGCCCATTTACTTATAATTTTCTTTCCTGACGAAATAATCGGAATTTTCTTTTCAGCACAGAGTGCAGCAAGATCCTGTGAGAGGTCCTGATGTTTCAGAAAGTCAAGCACCAGGTCACAGGAGATATTCGAAGGAAGGTAGTCGCTGGTGTCATCGAGCACAGGGGGAAGAACTTCATTAATAGAAAACACTTCAAGTTCAAACTGATTACCTCCGTGTTTTTTCACCCCTGCGATCTTCTGTTCACCGCTTCCATCCTGTTGAAAAATCAACAGCCTCTGGCGGGGAACTATAAGATCGTCATCTTTTTTCATATTGTCTTTCACACTTTTTACCTCAAACTAGATATCCAGTCTTACCCACCTGGTACAATACCGGTAAGCTGCTTCAAGAATTTTTTTCCTGTTCTGCATTGCATGAATCAGAACATAAAACTCACCTGTTCTGACTCGACCAATGATCATACCATCACTCAGTTCAATATTTTCCTCGCCACAGACTATGGAAACGGGAGATTTAAGCTCCTGAATTTCAAGATCTTCATCCTGATATTGGAAATATGCCATCTGTGCCATGGCATGATACTCATGCTTTGCATGGGCTTCATCTTTTACAGTAAACATTTTGATGTAGCCTGCTTCTTTCAAAGCGACCTCCGGCACAATGATAATACTAACACAGTCAGTTAGGTTTATATCATCTGACATTACTGATATAGATTTTCCCATATTCTCTCTGCCCCGATAACAGATATAAACTGAAGTGTAACTCAGCATCCGATGGGGGAGTATACAAAACTAAATTTTTTTTATTAATCCATAAATTGGGGAGAAAACATTCTTCTATTCAGTGAAATCACTATCCCAATTATTCAAAAAAATGTTATCCTGCCCTTTCGATTCTTCACTTTGTTACTACCATAAAATATCACTGGAAGGCCAATGACAAATCCATCTCAGCTACGAAAAAACATACTCGCTTCCAGGAACAACTTGACAGCAGATCAACTCAGGCAACAGAGCATGGCAGTCCATAAAAATATTTTAAACCAGCAGGAGGTTATAAACAGTAAAACTGTTTTTGTTTATGTAAGTTTTCGAAGTGAAGTAGAAACCTTTAACCTGATAAAAACGTTCCTTAAGCTGGGAAAAACCGTGACGGTCCCGATAACCCGGGTCGACGAAAAGAGGCTGGACGCTATACAGATACAGAATCCGGAACTTGACCTGGTACCCGGCTACTGCAAAATCCCTGAACCAAAAGAAGAACTTTGCCTCAAATACAAAACAGACCCCGTAGACATCGATATGATCCTGTTGCCGGGATCAGTATTTGATGAACGGGGTGGTCGTTTTGGCTATGGGGGAGGATACTATGATCGTTTTGTATCCTCTACCCCCAGAGCATTCCGTATCGGTCTTGCATTCGACCTGCAGATTATTGAAAAAGCCCCGCTGCAGTCCCATGATGAGATTCTCGATATGATCATAACGGAGACAAGAATTATCAAAGGAAAAAGATAAGTTACTTTTTCACACAATTAGTCTTGGCATCAACCGAACCACCGCAGGCTGGGCATTTTGCGTCCTTATCAACTTCATCAGAAAAAATTTCCCACTCTTTTCCGCAATCAGGGCACTTGAGGGTACATTCGCTCAGTGCTTTATTACTTTCAAATCCAGGACAATGTGTATCAGCCATAACTTTCTCCTTTTTTCATTATCACTTTTAAAATACGCTTCAGCCGTTAGACAAATCAGCTTTTCCACAGGATCTTTATTTTACTCCTGTTCCGATAGTTTAGCCAGAAGATCATCTCTTTCATCTTCAAGCACAAGGAGATCCATCATAACCTGTGGTTTAACTGAATGTGCAGGCAATCTTTTCTTTGTTTCTGTTATTTCCGCTTCAAGCTGCAGCAATCTCTTTTTAAGCTGCTCTTTATCTGTAATCATCACGAATCCGCAAGAGAAAGTTTTGTCAATGCTTCTTCAATCCACCTCTTTTCCGCGTCAAATGGCTTACGCTTAGAGGTGGTATATAAAATTGTATCGCCAAGTCTACGGGACCTGTTGAACATTACAATAACATATCTATCTTTTTCACAAAGCAGATCCTCAACCCAGAGAACTTTTTCAAGATCTAAAGAAAAGTCTTCGCACACCTGTCGAGCAAATTTCTCTGGATTTTCAGAAATGGACTGTCCATCACCCGTCTTCGAATAAACACAGGTATACTGTTTCAGATGTTTTATCCCGCGCTTATCATTTCCTCTGGAAAATATTTTCAGATCATAGGATCCGGGAAACCAGGCGATCGGTTCCCGCTTATCTTTCTTAGTACCGTCCCAGCTATATCTGCCGTTAAACAGTGTCATTAGGGATGGACTCTTTCAATTGTATGATTTTCCATTTCATTCTTTTTCTCTCAGTTTTTCCAGTTTACGAACAATATTAAAAACTGATTCTGGAATAGTTTCCGAGGTATCAAATGGGCGAACACCATCTCTATCTGCACTGCTGATTTCTTCATGTTCAGGGAGAAATCCGAGTATCTCAAAATCTGCAAGAGATTCTCTGATCAATTGCTCATCTTCCGCTCCCTTTACACGATTTCCAAGGACAAGAATATTTTTGATACCTATATCTCTGCCAAGTTTTCTAATCCTTTCTGCTGCGACCCTGCTCCTTGCTCCAGGATTGACGACAACAATAAGTGCGTCAACCGAGGAAGAGGTCGCTCTCCCGAGATGTTCTACACCGGCTTCCATATCCATTATAACAATATCATCCCGATAAAGGACAAGATGATTCATCAGGGCCTTAAGAATAGTACTTTCAGGACAGATACAACCGGATCCACCACTCTGAACAGTCCCCATTACCAGAAGTTTAACACCGTCTTTTTCCAAGGAAAATCTTTCAGGTATATCATCAACTTTAGGGTTAAGGGTAAAAAACCCTCCCATGGTTCCAGGCTTTGCCCCGGTTCGTTCCGCAATCAGATCTTTGAGCTCTGATATGGGTGTGATAGGTTTATCCTCTGGGATTCCCAATCCGGCAGCAAGGTTGGCCACCGGATCAGCATCAATGGCAATAACTTTATTTTGATTTTCAGCAGCAAAACATCGAGCTAAAAGGGAAGTAATAGTAGTTTTTCCAACACCACCCTTTCCGCCGATTGCAATTTTTAAACTCAATTTGATACTCCTCTATTTTTCAATAATTAAACCTATTTTTTAATAATTTTTCCTTCACTATCAACCATTGTGACAAGAAAGTCATTTTCTACAGCAGCCTCTTGAAGTTCTTCAATATGGATAGCCTGAAGTTCATATTTTTTCCCTTTTTCCCGAGGAAGTGACAGGAAACAGTCATTTGCATCCTCCTTACTTCGAAATGTCGGAATAAGGTTAAGCCCATCACCTTCATTATATAATCCAAGAAAGCTCTCATCGGAACCCGGATCACAGACAAACACATAGACCCAGTCCTTTACCTGTTGTTTTGCAGCCATAATTGTTCCCATCTCTTTTTAATGTCAAATAAAATGATTTAATCCTGATGCTAAAATATCTTAAAAACCTCTTATATAGATAAACATCTTCCAAACAAAAAAAACCCCATTCCAGAAGGAATGAGGCTTTTAAAAACAGTACTAAGCGATGTCAACCGCTAAAACACTTTTTAAATTTCAAGATAGGAATCAGAAAACAGCATTTCACCCATAATTACCTGGACCGTTTTCACATAATCACCAAGCTCTTTTGTCAAACTTGCGGAATCCGGAGCATTCCCGTCCATGGTTTGATGAACAACATCTACGATGTCCTGCCGTCTTCCTTTAGCAACATCGGTAAGTCCGGTATCGAGAGGATCGGAGATTACCGCCTTCATTCCGTAACGCTCAAGCATGACCATATAGGTAGTATTGAGAATGGGTCGAAGTTCAACGGGAGGTCCATTTGAAATATTGGAGAGGCCGCATGTACTCTTGGAGCCAGGGGCGATATCCTCGAGCATCATTTGAAAGTCAAGCAGAGAGACTAACTGGGCCTGCTGAATGTTTACCGGGGTAACTATGCCGTCTACCCATATTTTTTCGTTGGGAATCCCGGCCTCATTTGCAGCATAAAGCAATTCAACGGCCAAAGCAGCGCGCTCATTCTCATCACGGGGTAAACCGTCGGGTCCCCACATGAGTGCAACAATATCAGCGTCATATTTGGCAGCCATCGGCAGCATCACCTCATACCGTTCCGGTCGAGCCATAATAGAGTTGACTACATGAGGCTTGCCGGCAGGTTTTAATACTTTCAGTCCTTCCTCAATTGCATGAATGTTTGAAGTATCAAGAAGCAGCGGTATATCTGGAACTACTTCCTGGACAACTTCACACACCCACGGCATAAGTTCATGACCATCTTTTTTGGCCGGCCCCAGATTGATATCTATATAATCCATGCCAAGTTTCTGCTGTTCAAGGCACTCAACCTGAATAGGTTTGGCATCGCGTTCTTTGTAGGCCTTGCCAATGACATTGGAGATCACATTAAGGCTCTCGCCAAAAAGAATCATATTATTCTCCTTTAATTCTATAAGTTAGAAATTTCTCGCTTTTTGATGCAGTATAACTATAGAAAAAAATTCTTTACAGTCACACTGCAGTCTCTTAACATTTTGCTTTCAAAAATCCGGCAAGGTGGGCAGATTCTCTCGGTCCAACAGTTATAGTCCAACCAGGCAGCTCCTCTTCCACATCACCTGCAATTGCAGCAGCATATCCTGGAATGATCAATTCGGTATGCTTGACCTTGTCCATAATACCACATTTTTTCACAAACATCCCAACATCATCACCACCGAATTTACCGGCAGCCCAGGCAGTAAGAACGGATAGTCCTTCAGAATCTTTTATCAGCAGCCATGAGGATACTTTACTTGCCTCTATTTCACCCGAGACAATAAAATAGGTGAGAGCAAAGTTGGTTGTCACGAGAACAGGTGAATTTTCATCGGGAGTACCAATCTCAAAGATACCTTCAGTTACAGTCATTGGCCTCTGAGGATCGGTGAAAATATTCAACCTTTCAAGCAGTAGAGGAAATATCACTTCAGTAGTCAGGTCAGAAAGCACTACAATTCCACCATACTTGGCGACAAACATTCCGGCGATAAGTGCTTCCATATCAATAGTGGACGCCATTTCGCAAGGAAAAGTGATAGTCGGGAAACCAAGTGACTTATTCCCATCTTTCAGCGCCGCCCGGCGTACAGCCACCTGATCTTCCAGCGCCTGTTTAACATCCCTTGAGCCGGTGTCTATCACCAGATCTTTTAAACCCATACCTGTAAGTTTTTCTGTCAGAGCGATAATGCCATCTATGGAATCAGCTTTAACAGCAAGGGGCAGGTTATTATCAAGAGCAATCTGCCCAAAAGCATCTGCATTATTCTCGGTAGCAGCGTAAATCAGAGGCCGTTTGAATCCGGCTGCAGCAACTGCTGCACTGATCACATCTTCCTTATCACTCATAAGAATAAGATTGAATTCAGAAGTTTCGGCAATAAGTTTAGCAAGGGTGGCAAAAGCAACACCGTCTCCGTTGACATCCTTTAAAGCGGCCAGCTCAGGACGTAAATTCAGGCCAACCCGCTCATACTGCAGTGCATTCCAGCTTTTGAGTTTTGCTTCAACCTCTGCCACCGGGGTATCTGAAGTTATTATCCCGGCAAATAAAGTTGGATTGAAAAATGTCTTTTCATGCCTGTACAGAACTGTTTCACCACCAGTCTTCGTTTCACGTACACCCTTGCCCAGGGCTACAGGACGAATCGGGGGCGCAGAAGCTTCTGCGAGCTGCGCTCGAGCCTCCTCCGACACATAGGGGCATGCATCAAGTTCAGCTTTGCCGGATGCCAGATTCATAGCAAAAGCCAGGCAGGTTGGCACCCCACACTCTTTACAGTTAGTTTTTGGCAGGAGTTTAAATATTTGTATTCCTGTTAACGCCATTTGTGTTGTCTCCTTATTTCTATTTCAAAGCCTGAAGAGCATGACTATTGCAATTCAACAACAATCACACTCTTCTACTCCACTCCTCGGCTAACCAATAAGCGGATCCATGCTCAGTGCGGGATGTCCCTTCTCTTCGAGCCAGGGCAGAATCTCTTCTTCTGTGATTCCGACAGTTTCATCGGCAATCATATCAGCAAAATTCTCAACACCCATTTCCGCAGCTCTGGCATTTAATCTCTCACGTATTTCGTCTTTAACGATTTTAGGCATCCAGACCATACGGAGAACTCCGCCGTCGCCAAGAATAAATTTCTTCTGGGTAATATTAAATTTTGAGTGGCCGACAAAGCCCGGTGAGGCCAAACCACCACCCATGACACCTGCAAGGGTGGTAAACTTCATGCCGGATGGCGTCTCCCCGGCATAGTCTCGGCCAACTGTCATGATCCCGTTACAGCTTGGCAGCATGGCAGCAATACACTCACAGCAGCCGCAGGTCGTCATTGGAGCCTGAACCATTGAGTAGAGATTATAGGTCTCAACGGCACCTTTAGAGGCAGCCTTGACAAATTTATCAACACCGTCAAAACGGCCAAGCACTGGATCTAGAACCTCACCTTTTTCAATAGGTTGATTTGGGCCGGTTGGACTGATTTCAAAAGCAGCCTTACAATCCATCCAGTTATAGGCACCACAGAGCCCGGTTCTCTCGGGACTCACAGTACATACATGACTTGGTGCAAAAGATTGACAGAGACTGCAGGAATAAAAGGTCTCCACATCTTCATCCGTCATTTTATCAACACGGGAATCACGAGTTACATACTCACCACGGGCCTGCGCTGTAAGCTTATCAACATCTTCCTGCTTTGTGTAAAGTGTCACTTCGACTTTATCTACAATCTTCTGAAAATCCTGGTGGAATTTCGCATGCAGAACAACACCTATATCTTTAAATGTAAAACCTTTCTCAACTGCGGCTTTGCCGACACGTATCCAGGAAATATCCCTCTGGCCGATATGCATGACACCCTGAATATAATTGATCAGGTGATGGATCTGACGTTCCATGATAGGTTCGAAATCCGTTTGAAACTCACGGCCGGCAATGCGTACAGATATGCCCAGAGGCAGTGTATCGCCCTCTTTCATATCCCCGATATCCGGACCGACGACAGTAACCTTACCATCTTCAAGTTCTCCCATTTCAGCCATTTTGACCAATTCAGTACACTGGGACTTACCACCGCCCATCTGCCCAAAAAGGTCGGCGCCACGTACGCGCTCACCCTCGAAGGCGGGGCCGAATGCACATGGGATGTCTATTTCAGTGATATTGATCTTCAAGCCGCGGACCTCTACAGACTTCTGACAGATCTCATCATGG
>DAOVUU010000216.1 GCA_030632405.1 Desulfobulbaceae bacterium
AAGTCAGATCATTAAAGACCAGATTGGGGAGTACGAAACCAGTATTGACCTCAATGAGACCGGCACTGTTATTTCCGTTGGTGACGGTATTGCCCGGGTCTATGGTGTTAAGAATTGTATGGCTATGGAACTTCTGGAGTTCCCGGGTGGCATTATGGGTCTTGCTTTGAATCTGGAAGCTGACAATGTCGGCTGTGCTGTACTTGGCCATGTTTCCGGGATTAAGGAAGGTGATATTGTCAAGCGTACCGGAAAGATTGCAGAGGTTCCTGTCGGTCCTGCAATGGAAGGACGGGTTGTTGATGGCCTCGGAAGTCCTATTGACGGTCAGGGGCCAATCAATTCAGAACTCTCGTCAAAAATTGAAATGCTTGCTCCCGGCGTTATTGCCAGAAAGGGCGTTCACGAACCGTGCTACACCGGCGCCAAAGCCGTGGATGCCATGACTCCGGTTGGACGGGGCCAGCGTGAGCTTGTAATCGGTGACAGGCAGATAGGAAAAACCGCTCTCTGTGTTGATGCAATTATTGCCCAGAAAAACAGTGATATTCACTGTATATACGTTGCGGTAGGCCAAAAAAAATCAACTGTTGCCCTGGTTGTTGAAGCACTCAGAAAACACGGGGCAATGGAATATACTACTGTTGTCTCAGCCTGTGCCTCTGATCCTGCACCAATGCAGTATATTGCACCCTTTGCCGGATGTTCCATGGGAGAATATTTTCGCGATAATGGTCAGCATGCATTGATTATTTATGATGATCTTTCAAAACAGGCTGTTGCTTATCGTGAGCTCTCACTGCTGCTCAGGCGTCCGCCGGGACGTGAGGCATACCCTGGAGATATCTTTTTCAACCACTCCCGTCTGCTTGAGCGTGCCGCCAAGGTAAATGATGAACTGGGCGCAGGATCCCTGACTGCTCTGCCTATCATTGAAACTCAGGCCGGCGATGTCTCCGCTTTTATTCCTACTAACGTGATCTCAATTACCGACGGCCAGGTCTATCTTGAACCGAATCTGTTCTTCTCAGGTGTTCGTCCGGCGGTCAATGTCGGTCTTTCAGTTTCCCGGGTTGGCGGTGCTGCCCAGGTAAAAGCAATGAAGCAGGTTGCCGGTACTCTTCGCCTCGATCTTGCTCAATATCGTGAACTTGCCGCATTTGCAGCTTTCGGCTCAGATCTTGATGCCGCCACCCAGGCAAAACTTACCAGGGGTGAGCGGCTTGTAGAAATTTTAAAGCAGCCTCAGTTCCAGCCGCTGCCAATGGAGAAGCAGGTGACAATTCTCTATGCCGGTGCAAATGGTCATCTCGATTCTCTTCCCGTCGATAGTCTGGCTGATTATGAGAGTGAGTTGTATAGCTACATTGAATCAAATGAGCCGACTGTTTTTACAGATCTTTCGACGGAAGAACAGTTTACCGATGCAATCAAGGAGAAACTTGACAAGGTACTGGGCGGCTTTGGTGACACTTTCAAGGCGGGTAAAGGTCTTAATTAATCTGAGATAGGTCAAGATATGCCAAGTTTAAAAGATGTCAAAACAAAGATCACCGGTGTACAGAAGACATCACAGATCACCAAGGCAATGAACATGGTTGCTGCATCTAAACTGCGCGGTGCCCAGGAGAAGATGGAGGCCTTCAGGCCATACACTTCGAAGTTCAATGATGCCATGTCAAATTTGTCTGGTGGGGCCAATACCGATTCGTTTCCGTTGATGGAAAAACGGGAGGTGAAAACGGTTGAGCTGGTGGTCGTTACTTCTGACCGGGGACTGTGCGGTTCCTATAACGCTCATATCGTCAAACGTGCAGTGGCAATGACAGCTGAGTATGAGGCCGAGGGTAAAAAAGTGAGCCTTGTATGTGTTGGCAAAAAAGGATATCAGCTGCTGAAAAAGAGTGGCAAGGTGAGAACGGGTTATACTGCGGTCATGTCCAGCTTTCAGATGTTTAACGCAAGAGAGATAGCAACTGATCTGGCTGAACAGTTCCTTGGTGGCACTGTTGACAAGGTTGAAGTTGTTTTCGGTGCATTTAAATCCGTGGCAGTTCAAAATCCGGTCAGTGTTCCTTTTCTTCCAGTTCAGCCGGTTGAAACTGAGGGTGAGGCTGGAAAAAAAATCTCCGGCGATTATATTTACGAACCCTCTACAGAAGAGATCATGGAGGTGCTTCAGCCGCTTTATCTGAATGTTGTCATTTATCATGCGATGCTGGAGGTGGGTGCCGGTGAGCATGCTGCCAGGATGACGGCAATGGATAATGCCACGAACGCATGTAAAGATATCGTAAGTAACTTGACGATTATTTACAATAAGGCTCGCCAGGCAGCTGTAACGAATGAGCTTATGGATATTGTCGGCGGCGCAGAAGCCCTGAAATAATAATGTACAGTAATAATAATTTGACAAAGTCGTAAAAAGTTTCCCGTTCCGTCATTCCCGCGAAGGCGGGAATCCAGAATGTATTGCAATTTCGCGGGAATGACGAAGCAGATGAAGAGTTTATACGACGCTTATTTAAATTTGAGGAGGGTTTAAGCCCAATGAGTGAGCAAAGGATAGGGAAAATCATACAAGTTATCGGACCCGTCGTTGATGTGGAATTTGAACCTGGTAATCTACCGGCGATTTTGAACGCATGCACAGTTACCAATCCAGGCATTAACGATACCCCGGACAATCTTGTTGTTGAGATTGCCCAGCATCTCGGTGATAATGTCTGCCGCTGTATTGCAATGGATCAGACCGATGGTCTTACCCGTGGCATGGAGGTGAAGGATCGGGGGGAGCCGATTACTATTCCTGTTGGTAAATCATCTCTTGGCAGGATCATGAATGTTGTCGGCCGTCCTGTGGATGGTTTGGGTGATATTACCTCTGATACCAGGTTTCCGATTCACCGCGATGCTCCGGCTTTTACCGAACTGGATACAGAGGTTCGTGTCCTTGAGACCGGTATCAAGGTTATCGATCTGCTGGTCCCTTTCCCACTTGGCGGCAAGATGGGGCTCT
Organism: Desulfobulbaceae bacterium; assembly: GCA_030632405.1. Lineage (GTDB taxonomy): Bacteria > Desulfobacterota > Desulfobulbia > Desulfobulbales > Desulfocapsaceae > Desulfomarina. The sequence continues at coordinate 3,020 of DAOVUU010000216.1, forward strand.
TTGGCGGCGCCGGTGTTGGCAAGACCGTAATTATGATGGAAATGGTAAACAATATTGCCATGCACCATGGCGGTATTTCAGTTTTTTGCGGTGTCGGTGAGCGTACCCGCGAAGGGAACGATCTTTACCATGAGATGAAAGAGTCCGGCGTGCTGCCGAAGGCTGCTCTTATTTATGGCCAGATGACTGAACCCCCGGGGGCCCGTGCCCGTGTCGCTCTTACCGGACTGACCGCTGCAGAATATTTCCGGGATGAAGAGGGGCAGGATGTCCTCTTCTTCGTTGATAATATTTTCCGGTTCACCCAGGCCGGCTCCGAGGTGTCCGCCCTGCTCGGGCGTATTCCCTCCGCAGTTGGCTATCAGCCGACCCTGGCAACCGATCTCGGTGCACTGCAGGAACGTATTACCTCAACCACTAAGGGATCAATCACCGCTGTACAGTGTGTTTACGTACCTGCGGATGACTTGACCGATCCGGCCCCGGCAACTACCTTTGCTCACCTTGACGGAACTGTTGTTCTCTCACGCCAGATTTCTGAGCTTGGTATTTACCCGGCCGTTGATCCGCTTGATTCCACTTCCAGAATCCTTGATCCCAATGTAATTGGTGAAGAGCACTATAATACAGCCCGTGGAGTTCAGGTTACCCTGCAGAAGTATAAGGATCTCCAGGATATCATCGCGATTCTTGGTATGGACGAACTTTCTGAAGAGGATCAGGTTGTGGTTGCCCGTGCCCGTAAAGTCCAGAGATATCTCTCGCAGCCATTTACCGTTGCTGAGGTTTTCACAGGCATGGACGGTAAATTTGTGAAAATTGCTGACACTGTCCAGGGTTTCAAGGAGATCCTTGAGGGTAAACACGATGACCTCAGCGAGAACTCGTTCTATATGGTGGGGACAATTGATGAGGTTGTAGCCAAAGAAGCCAAATCAAAAGAATGATGGCTTCGTAAAAATCCTATAGTAAAACAGCATCTGGTTTGATTTTTGTGTCAGGATAAAAGAGTTGTTTTTGGAGTGTCATCCAGTAAATTATGTAGCATTTTCTTAATTCATATTCGTTCAAACCGTAGCAGTGTTTTGCGAGAAGCTCGCATGATACGGTTTGAACGAATATGAATTTGAAAATCAAGGAATTTATTGTCAAAACGGAAAAAACAACTCATTTATCCGGTATTCAATCTTCGCAATCTTCTAGCCGGATACTACTGATCATATAAAGTTAGAGAGGATTAATCCATGGCACAGCAGATCAGATTAGAAGTCGTAACTCCAGACGGAGAGCGGGTTAATGAAGAAGTTGATATTGTGAATGCCCCCGGTTTTGGTGGTGACTTCGGTGTACTTGCTAATCATGCACCTTTCCTGTCGACTATCAAAATTGGTGCTCTTACCTATGAGAATGGTAAAGAAAGAAAGTCTCTTATGGTGAGTGGTGGCTTTTGTGAGGTGTCCAATAACAAGATCACTTTTCTTGTGGAGAGTGCCGAGTATGGGGGGGATATCGATGTTGAGAGGGCAATGCGCGCAAAGGAGAGGGCTGAAAAACGACTCGCCCAGGCAGCTCAACAGGCAGAAGATTTCAGTAAAAAAAGAGCAGAAGTTGCTTTGCAGAGAGCAATTATGCGACTGAAAGTTGCCAAGGGGATTTGATGTAAAGAAACATCAGCAGAACTGTGAAAAGGCCGCCCATCTTGTTTGGGCGGCCTTTTTGTATTTTAGGATGGTATAAAGCAGGCTGAAGGCTGCAGTTTTAATAGCCTTCAGCCTTCAGCCTGCTGTTCGAGCCTTCAGCCTGCAGTTGTAGTTGCGCCGAAGTAGCATTCACATAGGATTTTATGCCATCGGATATTTCCTGGGCTATCATTGCGACAAAATGAGGGTTAGTCAGGTTTTGAGCGTCTTCCTCGTTACTTATAAAGGCTATTTCGAGTAAAATAGCGGGCATCTGTGCACCGATCAGAACATAGAACGGTGCCTGTTTTACGCCAAGATTCTTGATGTTGGCGTATTCCCTGCTTTCCGGTATTGCCCTGGTGAGTATAGATTGATGAACCTGATGCGCTAAACGTGAAGATTCATTGATTTTGGAATTCTGCATTATATCGGAGAGAATATCCTGCAGTTCACTCATCTGATGTGTGGACGTTGCATTTTCCCTCGCTGCCACTCGCATTGCTTCGGCATTTGTACTGAAGTTGAGATAATAGGTTTCAAGTCCGCGTACCTTTGGTGCCGGGTGGGCGTTGATATGGAGGGATATAAAAAGATCGGCCCCATGGGTGTTCGCTATTGCTGTACGTTCCTCAAGTGGTATG
>DAOVUU010000270.1 GCA_030632405.1 Desulfobulbaceae bacterium
AGTTTAGTCAGAGGACCTCCCACTGCAACAGGGTAGAACATGGTAAGTTCGGTTGCGAAGGTCAGGGATGGCAGTGAAAGCAACAACAGCCCCAAGAGCAGCGCTTTCAATGGTTGAATTTCAAACGTTACTTTTTTCATGCGTTTTCTCCTCAGTAAAAGGTTAACAACAATTTATACATCGTGTTTATCCTTCTGTCAGTGGAATAACCAACAGAAATACTCAATTTAGCTTCCTTCTTTATCCCGGTGCCGTGGTTGTGGAGTCCCGGACGATAAGAGATGATTCCAGCATTGTGCTCATGCTTTTCCCTGTAATTGTTTACATTTATATTTCCACCAGTGAGGTAATGTGTCAATCATTTTTTTATTCTTTTGGATATCCTGTAATTATCTAAAGGCTACCATGAAAAATTGCCTTTTGGTCCAATCCCAGCGTTATACTGAAAAATTGATCCTCCGGTAAGTGAGGTGCAAGACGTCGAGATATCTGTTGTATGACTGCGGTAAAATTTTTATTATGCCTTGATATTGAGTTAAAACATTCATTTTTGAAGGTATCCATCAGTGAAAGGAGGTATGTGATGATCCGCAATTGTTTAACCCCTTTAACCCGGGACGTAAAGCGTATCGAGAACTGCGGGATGTACGTTGATCTCATAAGGACATCAAGTGGAACGGTACGCGTGGGAAGTATGCCCGATATTTCAAAGTTTCTGACTCACCATGGATTCAGAGAGGAGATTGTTGTTGTACCGCATTGGCAAGGGTCCATGGCAGGGGACAATCGTACGGGGGAGGAATTTGTGTTGTGGCAGGCACAGGTGAGGGGAGGCATCCAAAAGCAGTATGTCGGCCAGCCTGGCGATGTGATGCAGATGCAGCACAGTCTTGATGAAACTTTCTCATTTTTCTTTGATCCCAGACGAATTTCAATAATAAAGAAACGCTGGTTGAACAACTGGTTTTGCAGGCAGCCCGCCACACCGGTTTACGAGAATGGTTCGTTGAGAATCACTGTTGATAGAGACAATATTATTCTGACCGATAACAAACGAACTCTTTATGATCGGCTTGAATTTAAGAAAGCCGAAAGCCCGGATGCTCAGGTTGAGGATGTTCTTGCAGGGGTTTTGAGAGATTCGTCACCAAGGCAGACCCTTGAGATAAAAGCGGTGGGTACGGGGAATGGATTTGTCGGGACGGTAACCAGCTGTATCGTCCGTTTTGACAGGCAGGTGATCTGGATTGATCCCTGCGGTTATCCGGCCCATACTCTGGCACGCCATGGTGTGCATTGGGGTGATATTACACATATTATTATTACTCACAATCACGAGGATCATATTCAGGGGTTTTCAGCCTGCCTGAAACGGGCTGAATACACCGGAGTTCCTTTAAACCTCATAACGGCCCCGACTATTTTCGGGCTGCTCAAAAAACAGTTTACACCGCTTTGTGCTGAGTTTGATGCCCTGGTGAACTTTACACCACTCGTACCGGGAAAGACATTTGAGGTAGGTGCTATCCGGGTGGAGAGTCGTTGGAACCATCATTTTCTGCCCTACGGCACACTGGGACTTAAATTTTCTGCGGGCGGGAAAACCCTTGGTTTTTCAGGTGATACTAAACTGGATGAAACTATCAATAGGATAGTCTGTCGTGATGAACTTTTACCCCAATGGTTTGCTGGATGTGACCTTGTCTTTCATGAAGTCGATTTTGATAATCCCGGCGGTGTTCATACCCACTGGAAGCAGGTTGAAAAGCTGCAGCAGGTTATATCCGGGCAGGTGCTTGGATATCACACGTCCTATCTGGCAAATGGACCTCTACCTCTGGTTCAGGAAGGAAAGACTTATTCTTTGGAATAGTTTCCAGCTTTTTCCCTGGACATCTGCTTTTCCAGCATTATTTTCAGGATTGTCTTATCTGTTTCTATCATCCCCTGATGACTGAGTTGTCCCATATTCTGAATCGTCTTCTGGGTAGAATCGCCGATAATACCATCGGTGTCTTGAACGTTTACTCCCTGGAGGGAAAAGAGTGCCGCCTGTACAGCAGCGCCCGCAGCTGTGTTGAGTTTGATTGCACACCCTGCTTTGGCTCCATCACAGATAACGCCAGCCAGATCTTCCAGGATATTTTTGATTGCCCCTTCCATGTGGCGTGCATCGCCGCCCATCAGATAGGTAATACCGGCTGTAGCACCTGCTCCGGCAGCAATAGAACAGCCGCAGACAGCAGACAGTCGTCCCGTATGTGCCTTGATATAGGCGGTAATAATATGACTGAGGCCTATTGCCTTGAGAACGGTTTCCCGATCATGGTCGATAAAGTCTTTTACGGCCCAGATGGGCAGGATAGCGGTAAGGCCATGGTTGCCGCTGCCAGCCGAACTCATCGCGGGCAGATTAACACCTCCCATACGTGCATCGGCCGCAGCTGATGTGAGCTTTTTGGCCGAGGTGGACATATCCTTTACCAGGAGTTTCTGTTTTAGAAGACGGTCTATTGCCTTGCCGATTCCCAGTCCGGTTCCATGTTTTAAACCATGTTTTGCCAGAGCCAGATTGTGGGTGACACCTTCTTCCAGAAAGGCCAGATCCGCGTCATCCAGATCGTCGGTCAGATCGAGCATGTCATCAAGGGTGAGTTTGATCAGCCATGCTTCAAGCTCCGCCAGTGGGTGTTTGCCTCCATCTGCTGTTGTAGTTGAGACCAGTGGCGAATTGTGAACTGTTTTTTCGTTTAATTTGAGGCTGACAATGTTGTCATGGAGCTCCACAATAAGCGATTCAGCGACATCTGTTCCCGCTGTTATTTTTGTTTGTACGTAGAGACCTGATTCTTTCCGGAGGTTGACTTTGATCCTGCCCGCATCAAGAAGCTGGTTTGCTTCCTTAATGGATTCGTCATTGAGACCGGCAAGCACTTCGAGACCTTTGGACGGATCTCCTCCACAGGCTCCAAGGGCTGATGCAGTATCAAGGCCCTGCATGCCGCCACTGCCCGCAATAGTGACCGCCATACCATTTTTATAAATGTTCGGGTCAATCCAGATCTCAATGGTATCAAATTCTTTTTTGGGCAGAAGGGATGCGGCGGCCGCTGCGCCAAGTGCAATTGCAACAGGTTCTGTGCACCCGAAAGCAAGAGCGACTTCCATCTTCAGGATATCTTTAACCGTGAATGTCATAAATATTCTCTTATATTATAGGAGGAGTGGAATCGTTTTACAGGGCCAGTACAAATTCGATCTCGATGTTGGAGCCCAGAGGCAGGGCAGCGACCTGTACTGTAGAACGTGCAGGTGGTGCGTCCTGAAAATGCTCTCCGTAGGCACTGTTTACCACTTGAAAATCTGCAAGATCAGTTAAAAATATTGTGGTTTTCACAATATTACTCAAATCAGCTCCGGCCTCTTTTGCAATCTCTTTTGCATTGTTGAGGATCTGGTGAGTTTTTACGCCGATATCCCCTTCAACCATCTGACCGTCTGACGGGTTGATAGGCAGTTGGCCTGAGATAAACAAAAGGCTGTCTGTAGCAATTGCCTGGGAATAAGGCCCAATTGCTGCGGGGGCCTGAGTTGTGAAAACAACTGTTTTGGTCATGTTTTTCCTCTTTTGTTGTATTTTTCAAGGTAGCCTTGAGTTAGTTTCCGTGACCCTATATTATAGTGCAGTTAAATTGAAATGTGTCAATAAAATAGAATATCAGAAAATAAAAGTACCCATCTTCAATCGACAGTGCCCTCCTGTGGTGAGGTGAAAATTCAGATTACCTTGATTTTTTCCTTGTCTATTGCGATAATATAATAACCAACCTGTGCATCAACCTCTATTTCAAACCTGTAAAGGAGGGAACGATGGCAACACCAAGGAACAACTCACTCCACTACCATATTACCTCAGTTAAAAAAGGGGAACGTGTCTTTGAGAACGCCTTTCAAAGTGTCAGTCGAATGGTTCTTGAGAAAGATATTGATAAAGTAATGGTTAATGGCAGAAACACCTTTGACTTTACGATATTCAGAGAAGGTAAAAAACATATCATAGGCATGTACGACGAAATTAACTCGTTTGTTTCGTTTGTTAAAGATGCCTCGGAAGGTGGGTCTTCCAAAGAGATGGCTTTTGTTCTGGTGGGAGAGCCCGGTAATGGGAAGACCTTTTTAGTTGAGTATCTTTGCAACATGTATCGAGAATTTTTATCTCTACCGGGAAACAGGAAATATACATTTCGGTTTATCAATCTGCATAAACTGGGGTCATATGGAAATATCAGAACTATTGAATCTCAGACGTATGAAGATCCGATGGTTCTGGCAATGAATCTGCAGGAAATAAAGGCCGATTCAGGAAAATATTTGAGAAGACGGTACAGGCTTTCTACTGCCGGGTTTGAAAAGTGGCATGAGAACTATAGGCCTCTGGGGGCATGTTCTGCCTATATATGGAATAATATCCGGGAATATACCGGCGGAGAACTTGAGGAGATGCTCAAGTTTGTAGAAATCGTACCGGTCCCGCTTGTGGAGAGTCTGGGAACGGTTACCGGTAAATAT
>DAOVUU010000232.1 GCA_030632405.1 Desulfobulbaceae bacterium
CAACATTCACCAGCATGGATTGCGGGGCAGGTTTTCCTGCCAGCGGATGAATATTCATGATTTTTCCTCCTCCTGAGCCGACATTGAAGGGCTCATTTTTCATTTATCTGCTACAACTCTATAATTTCCATTTTGTGATTGATCTCGGGATGTTCCGGTGAAGGCCCCTCCGCCTTAATAAAACAGCTTCCTTTCAAACTATGGATCTTTGCATAATCGCGAACACGAACAGCCCAGTCTTCCGGTTGACTCTCCTCCAGGATGGAATACACACCATAGGAAAACATAAGATCACGGCAGGTCTTGAGCGAGGAGGACACTGCAATGATCCAGACCGGCAGACGAAAGCGGGTCAGGCTCCTGGCCATATAACCACTGGATGTGGGAGCAAGAACACCAGCCGGAGAATCGACGCTGGCAAAGATATTCTCAATACTGCTCGCTATCAGATCAACGGTTGTCGGCTTATAGTCAGTCGCCTGGGGCTGCAGAACAAATTCAAAATGACGATGCAGCCTGTGCGGTTCCGTGGCTGCGGCAATCTTTGCCAGCATCTGAACTGCCTCCAGGGGATAATCGCCCATGGCTGATTCCTCAGAGAGCATGACACAATCGGTGCCATCAAGGATAGCATTGGCCACATCAGTGGATTCGGCCCTGGTCGGCCTGCGGTTCCCCGTCATGGATTCGAGCATCTGGGTTGCGGTAATCACCGGTTTACCATAAAGATTGGCCCGGGCCATAATGGTCTTCTGTGCCACGGCTATCTCTTCGATGGGGATTTCTACACCAAGATCCCCTCTGGCCACCATAACCCCGTCGGTCACCTCAAGGATCTCATCAATATTTTCCCAGACATTTGCCCGCTCTATCTTAGCAACGATAAAAGGATCAAAACCCATTTCTGCAGCAGCTGCTCTAACATCCTTCACATCCCGGGCCGTATTGACAAAAGACTGGCCAACTGCATCAACGCCATTTTCCAGGGCAAATTGCATACACTCTCGGTCCCGGGGCGTAAAAGCGCTGACCCCAAGATCAATTCCTGGAATATTCAAACCCTTTCTAGAGCGAAGCTTCCCACCGACGATAATTGTACAGTGGATGTCCTCCCCCACAACTTCCTCGACCCGCAGTTCTATAAGACCGTCGTTCAGAAAAAGGGTATCCCCTTTATTTACCGCTCTCGGCAATTCCTTCATGGTCATGGAGACACGTTCTACGGTTCCGGTTATCTCTTCTGCAGTCAGAGTAAAACGTGAATCCTGCTCAAGGGTAACGAATTCCTCTGCCAGATCACCGACACGCATCTTTGGTCCTGGTAAATCCGCCAGAATAGCGACCCTTTTGCCACTCTTTTTAGCGGCGGTCCTGATTTTTTTTATTACCTCAGCATGACCGGCAAAATCACCATGGGAAAAATTAAGCCTGGCCACATTCATCCCCGCCTCGATCATTTTTTCTATCATTTCAGAGGAATCAGATGCCGGGCCTATAGTGCAGACCAGTTTTGTTTTATTCTTCGGAAAATTTTTCATATAAACCGCTATCAGTATAGGTTATTTCTGTACCAGACAGATTTTTTTATTGATGTCCACACCGGCCATCCATAGTGGTGACAGCCAGAGCATCATTTGTATAAATTTGATAAACTCGTAAAAGGGTCACTCGATGTCTACGCTTATCGGAAGCCTTAGATGGCTAAGTCAAAAAGTTTGATATACAGATAAGCGCAGACTTCGAGGCGTAGTGTTTTTCGCAGGTACTCGGCTATACATGTGGTATGTCGAGTGTCTGCTAAAAACCTACAACGCAGTAGATCAGACTTTTTACGACGCCATCAATTTTGTTCAATTACAATAAGTACATCATTTAAACCGGCAACTACTAAAATCAGCTGTCTTCAATTTCGTATTGTCAAACCTGACTGCGCCCCCCTTCCCTACGTTGAATGAGAAGAAATTCTCATGTACTGTAGGGAGGGTGAGAGCTGCAACAACGAAACTGGCGAAGAGTTTTCAACCTCTACGCTACACTCCAGCCAGGGAGAAAGTCATGAAAAAAATTATAAAAACCGAAAAAAAACCGATCAAAATGTGGCTTGACGACATTGATCCAAGTGCTTTTGCACAGGTTCGCAACCTGGCAAATTTACCTTTTACCTTCAAACATATCGCTATTATGCCTGATGCTCATTACGGTTACGGTATGCCTATCGGCGGGGTGTTGGCAGCTCAAAAAGCAATAATCCCCAATGCAGTTGGGGTAGATATTGGGTGTGGTATGTGCGCGGTCAAGACATCAATTACTGAGATAAACCAGGATATTCTCAAGAAAATTCTCGGATCAAAAAAAGAAAATAGAGGCATTCGCGCTCTTATACCGGTCGGATTCAAACACCATAAACACGCCCAAGACCAATGTTTAATGCCCGATACTGCGATTCTTGGCCGGGTAAAAGATTCGAGAGTGATTCAATTGTATCAGAGTGCTCTTAGACAGATCGGTACTCTGGGAGGAGGCAATCACTTTGTTGAAATCCAACAAGGTGACGATGGGCATATTTGGTTAATGGTTCATTCAGGTAGCCGAAATATCGGTTTAAAAGTGGCCCGGTTTTACAACCAGTTGGCCATGAGTCTCAATAAACGCCGGCAAAGCAGTATCCCTAAGAAATGGGACCTGGCCTTTTTTCCATCTGATTCTCAAGAAGGGCAGGATTATCTGATAGAAATGCAATATTGCGTTGATTTTGCCTTTGCAAGCAGAAAACTGATGATGGCAAGAGTGAAGCAGGCAGTTGAAGAAGTGGTAGCGGAGGTGAACTTCGAACCGCTAATCAATATTGCCCATAATTACGCCGCAACAGAAAAGCATTTTGGCGAGAATGTAATTGTCCACCGAAAAGGAGCAACCAGGGCGCGAACCGGAGAGCCTGGTATCATTCCCGGATCACAGGGCTCAGCGAGCTACATTGTAGTCGGCAGGGGGAACCCTGAAAGTTTTTCATCGTGCAGCCATGGGGCTGGACGAGTACTGGGGCGTAAGCAGGCACAACGGATCCTTGATCTGGAAACAGAACGAAAGCATCTGGATGATCTTGGGGTGATTCATGGGCTGCGAACGAAAAGCGATCTCGACGAAGCAGTAAGTGCGTACAAGGACATCAACACGGTCATGGCAAACCAGGAGGACCTCGTAGAAATTACTGTAAAACTTAAACCATTAGCTGTTATGAAAGGGTAGTGGATGCTGATCACAAACAGAAAAACAGATCATTAGCTTAACATATCAATTGATCAATTTGGGTTGCTTACCAGCAAGGCCCCCCCTCACTTTTTTCTATCATTTTATAAATAGACAGAACCGAATTGGTAAAAGTTTCAAACTCTTTGGGTTTAAGATATTGTCCATGGCGATAGATCAACCAATTCCGGTGACAACATGCATAATTATTGACATAATTTCAACATTATAATATTTGTTGATTATGAAATAATTCGTTCACATGAAAGTACGGGCAGGCCTCTTGGCATAGGCTCATTCCTCACCGCTCCGTTTGTGTACCATTTCAGAATCAAAAGAAGGAGACAGTTCTTTGGTAAAAGATACCGTATGGAATATGGCACCTGATAAAGCTAAGGTTTTAATGCTGGCCAAACGCCAACTTTCTGAACTTGTTTGGGATGCTGTTAACCTGGAGGGAATTAATTTAACCCTGCCTGAAATCCAAACATTACTGGATGGTGTGACCGTAGGAGGTCATAAAATTTCAGATCAGGATATTGTTCTTAATCAGGCAGCTGGCTGGCGGACTTTATTCCAATGGATCGAGCAGGATACATTTTCTGTTTCAGTGGAAAAAGTATGTGGGCTGCATGCAATTGCGGCAAAAAATGAGGCGCTTGAGTGGGGTAATTTCCGCAGTGGATCAGTAACAATTGCCGGCACAAAATATATGCCGCCAAAACCGGAAATAATGCCAATTTTATTTGAGCAGATAACTCAAGAGTTAAACGGAATACCTGACATTTACGACCAGGCTATTCATGTTTTTCTCAGCATGGCGCGGAATCAGTTTTTTTATGATGTAAACAAAAGAATGGGAAGGTTCATGATGAACGGTTTACTTTTAAGTACTGGGTATCCAGCAATCAACCTTCCAGCAAATCGCCAATTAAAGTTTAACAGTTTGATGATTCCATTCTATGAATCAGGCAACCAGAAACCTATGAATACTTTTTTACGGTCTTGTCTGGACAAGAGGATAATTACCATTATGAGAGAGGAGTAATTTCAATAATCCACTCGATACACGATGTTAAGAAAAGCATACGTATCACCCAATATAATCTGTTTGTATACGTAACAAGTCTGTTTTTTCTTTTTATATTATGTTGTTATTTGGCTATTATTTTCACTATTGAACATCTATGTATTAAATTTTACCCACTGAAGATAGCCCAAAAGAACTGACCATTTTCAGCCGGGAGAGTTGGATAACGATCTGATTGATCATCGAGATTATGCTTATTGCCGCCGGTATTTACAAAGAGGAGAGAAATCGAATGGATAGTTATCTCAAGATGATGAAGCAGATGGTTGATCTTTATGACCAGCAGCTTCAACAGTCCGGACATCAAACTGCAAACAGCGACAGGATTGCCTCTTTCATTCGAGACTTAGATACTCCTGGATACGACAGGCTTTTGGCAGGGTTACCTACCTTGCTGGATCAGTACCAGGGGGTAGTACCCAGGTATAACTTCGACCAGGACAGTGTTGATCGACTGACTCGGCCCGACGACCGCTGGACAAGGATAGAGGAAAAAGTCGCGACTGTCCCAGCCTCCCTCGATTTGACTGAAAATAATCAGGCTTTTCAAACTTTTGAACTGGCTGATTTGCTATTGGATCTTTACCCGTCCGAAAACGAACTAACCGGGGCAGAGAACCAGATTGTAGCCGACCCTCAAAAGTACCCGACTGTCCTCCATCTGGCGGTAAAGCTAGCCCTATCCAAAACACAATTGAACGCCCTCAACACCGAGATCCACCTGACCGTTATCGTGCCATTGTTTAAGGAACATAATAGAATCCAGTC
>DAOVUU010000033.1 GCA_030632405.1 Desulfobulbaceae bacterium
TAAAGGCAGACTTGATCTGACCATCGGCAGTGGACTTGATATTTTTGGTGGTTCCACCATCTCCTATAAGGATGCGGTCGGCTTTTGTCGGAAAGAGGTCCTTTCTCAGTAAGATTCTTGACCTGATGTAGATCTTTGGATACAATGACAATTAGTACGATTATCCGAATCAGTGATTGTGCAACAATCCGATTATCCAAGGGAAAATATGGAATTAAATAAGGCGGAACAGAGAAAAAATATTGAGAAATTCATTCGGCGGATGCCCAGTCTCTCCACGACTCTAGGTAAAGTCATGGAAATATGCAGCAGGACGGACGCTTCACCCAATGAACTCAATAAAGTTATATCACTTGATCCGGTTCTCACCGGTCAGGTTTTGAAACTGATCAACTCAGCCTATTATTCTCTGGTTAATAAGGTAACCTCACTGACCCGGGCCATCACTATGCTCGGTATGAATACTGTGAAAAATATTGCCCTGAGCACTGCCATTATTCGGACTGTTTCGGGTGCTAAAAAATCCAGAGCGTTACCGACCGCAAAATTTTGGGCCCATTCTATTGGTACCGGAGTAAGCGCCAAGTTATTAGGGGAGTCGAAGGGGTTTTCCCCCATGGAACGGGAAGAACTGTTTCTTGCCGGACTTCTTCACGATCTCGGCAAGGTTCCCTTTGGGGATGAATACAGTAAGGTACTTAGTATTGCCAAACGGGAGCAGATGCCTCTTATTACAGTAGAACGTCATCTGCTGGGTATTGATCACGAGGAAGTAGGGTTGATGATCGCTGAAAAGTGGAAACTCAATACAGTTATCACAAAATGTATCAGCAGTCATCATGATGTTGATACATTAGAAGGAGAACTGGGACAACAGGTTGCCCTTATCTCCCTTGGCAATATTTATGCTAATATTCTAGACCACGGTTATGCAGGTGATCCGTTTCCAGCAGAAGATGATATTGAGGTTCTATTGCATTTCGTCGGTTTGGATTGGCAGGATTTCAGTCTTATTGGTGGCAGGGTGAAGGAAGAAATTCATAAGGCTGAAATGTTTTTACAGATATAGAGGAGATGGGTATGAAGGTACGGTTCTGGGGGGTACGCGGTTCTATACCCAGTCCCGGATTGATAACCGGGAAATATGGAGGGAATACCGCCTGTATAGAACTGCGGGTTGGTCCGGACGATCGATTAATAATAATTGACGCAGGTTCCGGGATACGCCCTCTTGGTAATGCTCTTATGACGAATGATCTATCTGATGGGCCGATAAAAGCGGACATTTTTCTTTCTCATACCCATTGGGATCATATAATGGGGTATCCTTTTTTTACGCCAATTTATGTTCCCACCACCGAAGTCAAGATTTACGGACCGGTCACTTTTGAAGATGACCCTCTTGAGGCTGTTGTCGGTGGTCAGATGAAATATCGGTATTTCCCCATAAATGTTGGCGAGCTGTCTTCTAATATTGAGTTTATCCGCCTTAAAGAGGATCCTTTTTTCGATTTGGGAAATGGTCTTAAGCTGTCAACTAAACTGTTGAATCACCCCATCAGTTCCCTTGGCTACCGGTTTGAATATGACGGTAAGGTTGTCTGTACCTGTTATGATACAGAACCGTTTCGTAATCTATTCATAACTGATCCGGAGGATCCCAGTTATGATGAGGCTATGGCCCTTGAGGGGGAAGAGGTTGCGACCGAGCAGAATATGGTTGTAGAGGAGTTTTTTGCCGGAGCTGATCTTCTTATCCATGATGCGCAGTATACGGAGGAAGAGTACAGTGCACGGGTAAACTGGGGGCATACCAGTATTGAATATGCTATCGCCGCGGCAAACAGAGCAGGGGTAAAAAAACTGGCCCTGTTTCACCACGATCCGGATAGGACTGATGAGCAGCTTGATGAGTTGGCAGAAAAATATTGTCAGCCGGGAAAATTTGGTGATACAGAACTTTTCTTTGCCCGTGAGGGGATGGTGCTCAGTTTGTAGGACCCTTTTCTTTTCAGCCGGTTATTTTTTTTAGGCGAACGGTAGCTCTTTCTCTTGGAATTGCCGGCAGAACTGTTTTCGTTGCCATCGGCTTTTTGAATTTTTAAAGGCCTGTTATTTACCCACACTTTCTGCAGTAATCTGAAGATATCATCCGGCATGTTACTTGGGAGGTCCACCGTACTGTGGGTATCAAAAATTGAAATACGACCGATATGCCTGCTGTTGATATCGGCTTCATTGGCGATTGCTCCGACAATGTTCCCCGGCTTGATTCCATGGTTTTTTCCCACATACACGCGGTATCTTTCCATGCCTTCCTCAGGCGGCAGCTGCACATGGGGTGCGGCTCTGCCCGCTTTTGCTTTGGCGACTCTGGCCGGGCGTGTTTCTTTTTTTGGTTCCTGGAGCAGAAGAGGGGTATCTCCCTGGACAATTCGCGCAAGGGCGGCAGCCACTTTTTCCGGTGCTATCTCATTTTCCTGAAGATAACTGCTGATGAGTTTCTCATAGAAGGAGATATCTATTTCCAGAGCAGTATTGATAGTATCTTTGAATTTTGCCACCCTTTTTAAATTTATTGATTCAATTGAAGGTAGCGCCATTTTTTGAATTTTCTGTTTTGTCAACCGCTCTATCGATCTCAGCATAGCCTGTTCCCGCGGGTTGACAAAGAGGATGGCTTCTCCCCTGCGACCGGCTCTTCCTGTTCTGCCTATGCGGTGGATGTAGGCTTCATTGTCAAACGGGATGTCAAAATTTATTACATGGCTTATTCTGTTCACGTCAAGACCGCGGGCGGCAACATCTGTTGCAACCAGGATGTCCAGGGCACCCGATTTCAGCTGTTCTACTGTCCGTGTCCGCTGACTCTGTTGAATATCACCGTTGAGGGGAGCGCAGCCGTATCCGAGGCGAGCGAGTTTCTCAGATAACTCGACAGTCTGAATTTTTGTGCGAACAAAAACAAGCACGCCATCAAAAGTTTCGCTCTCCATAATTTTACACAGCGCATTAAATTTATGGGCAAAACCATTTGTGACGAGGTAACGCTGACTGATTGTCGTTGCGGTGACAGTTTTGGTTTTGATCGTCACCTCTATTGGTTCCTGTAGGTATTTCTGGGCAATTTTTCGAATAGTATGCGGCATGGTTGCAGAAAAAAGAGCAGTTCTTCTCTGGGACGGAATGTGTTCAAGAATCCATTCGATATCGTCGATGAAACCCATTTTCAACATTTCGTCACCTTCGTCAAGAACAAGACTTGTCAGTCTCTTCAGATCCAGGTTGTGTCGACGGATATGGTCCATAATTCTGCCGGGTGTGCCTACTACCACATGGACACCTCTCTGCAGCTGTTTGACCTGGAGGCTGTAATCCTGCCCGCCATAGACTGGCAGTACCCGTAAATTTTTTATATGCTTTCCGTAGCTTTTGAATGATTCCGCGACCTGGATAGCCAGTTCTCTTGTGGGGGTGAGAACAAGGATCTGTGGTGATTTTAATTTTTCCAGCTGCAATTGTGCCAGAAGGGGCAGGGCAAAGGCGGCGGTTTTTCCTGTTCCTGTCTGGGCCTGGCCGATCACATCCCTGCCGTTCATCAGGTGAGGAATCATTTTAGCCTGGATGGGAGTGGGGTGTGTATATCCGGCATCGTCAAGGCTGCGCAGGAGGGAGGCGGGTAGCCCAAGGTCAGTAAAAGAGCAGGGTGAAGTCGTGTCAGTTTCGCAAAGCATAAGTGTCTTCGTAGTTGTATGAGTTATTTAAAGAAGTACTCTGGAGGGGAAATCTGTCATCGCAGGATTTGTCAGCAGGATACTTGAGAACCATACACTTTAACAGATGGTCGTATGAGATGCAAGCTGTTTATTTGGAGAGAGTTATTCGGTCACTTTTTTACGTAAGACTTTCTGCCGTGAACGTTTTATTTTGTTGTCCACCCGTTTCTTTCTCGCCGCGCGGGAAGGCTGAGTGGATTTTCTTGGTCTTCTCTGGACTGTCACCTGTTTGATGAGATGCGTCAAACGTTGAAGAGCTTCTTCCTTATTCTTTTCCTGACTACGGTATTGCTGTGCCTTGATGACAATATATCCATCCTGAGTCAGCCGATGATCACGCAGGGAGAGAAGCCGTCTTTTATACTGCTCCGGCAAGGATGAGCGGCTGATATTGAATCGAAGGTGGATAGCGCTGGATACTTTATTTACATTCTGCCCACCAGCACCCTGGGCACGAATTGGTATCAGTTCGATTTCGTTGTCAGCAAGTGTAATTGAGGAATTGATACGCAAAGTCATGACGGTTTTAAAGGGGAGTTACTGGTGTTTTCCGAAAATCTTGTATATACTTTTTACAATGCCATCTGAGGCTTAGAATGACCTTTTTATGAGTTCATCAAGCAATGGCAGACTTACAATAAACTTTTCTCAGGAAAATTGCTATGCGCTGTCCTAAATGTGACAATGAACAGAGAAATACCAACGAATGTGAAGCGTGCGGTGTGATTTTTTCCCGGTATAGAGCTGTTCAGAAGCGAAAGAAGAACAAAGAGGCAGAGAAAGTGCTTCTCCGCAAGAAAAAGTTCGGCAGAGTAGTACAATTTTTTCAGATTATTGTTCTGATGGCTGTTGGTGCTTCTGCAATGTTCTATTACACGAGTCTTAGAAAGGGAAGTGAGCCCTCGCAATCTGGTACAGAGACTATAGCCATTAAGCAGAGTACAGGTACCCTGCAAAAAGTTGGACCTGTAAAAAATGAAAATCAGACCAAGATTACATCGTCAATTTCACCTTCCAGAGGGAATGGGATTGAATTTGCAAGAAAGGCAACGGTTTCCATAGAGACCCCATGGGGAACCGGTTCCGGTTTTTTCGTCAGCGAGAATTATATTGTTACCAACCGGCATGTGATAGAGTTCGATAAGAGTAAGATTGCCGAATTTAGAGAAAAGGTTGAGACCGCACGCCGTCTGATTGATCTTGAAAGAGAGAAACTCAGGGATATGAGAAGGCAGTTGCAGGGGCTTGCCAGAGGGCCTTCCAGGAGCCAACTTGCCTTGATCATTGAGGCCCGTCAGAAAGAGTTGAATAAAATACTTCCGCAGCAGGAAAAAGGAGAAGAAAAACTCGAACAGCTTGACAGAGAGATGCAACCCTCGGATATTAAAGTTATTCTTGCCGATGACAGTGAGCATTCAGCCAACTACGTGCTCGTCAGTGATGAATATGACCTTGCGCTGATGTCACTCTTTTCAGGTGAATATTCATTTTTATCAAGACCCCCTGCCGGCAAAAAACTGCAGCAGGGCGAAAAGGTCTATACCGTTGGCAGCCCTGTGGGTCTGAGGCATACAGTTACTGCCGGAGTTTTTTCAGGATATCGCAAAAGAGAAACAGATGATCAGCTGTTTCTGCAGACTGATGCTGCCATTAATCCAGGAAATAGCGGTGGCCCGCTTATTGATGAGCGGGGGTTCGTATATGGTGTGAACACTATGATTCTTCGTGATACAGAAGGAATCGGTTTTGCCATCCCCATAGAAAAGGTGTTTGATGAGTTCAGTTCTGCTCTGTATTGAAGTCTTTTTTGTCCCCCTGTGAAGATCCGGCAAGCCAGCCTGTGGAAAAGGCTGCCTGCAGATTATAACCGCCGGTATCGGCCTGGATATCGAGGAGTTCTCCGACAAGATAGAGCCCTTTTATCCGTCTTGATTCCATGGTTTTCGGGTCTACCTCTTTAAGGCTGATCCCTCCGGCTGTAATTATAGCTTCATTAAAACCACGAAACCCACTGATATCAAAGCGGAAGTTTTTAAGCCAGGCGGCCAGTTTTTTCCTCATTTTGGCGGGAAAGGCGCCCGTGTCGATGTCCGGTGGAATCCCGCATGATTCAAGGCATGTATTTATCAGCTGATAGGGCATGAGTCCTCGCAGCAGACTGTCTACAGGTTCTCCATTCCGTTTTTCAAAGTCCCGGATTAACCTGTTTGCCAGCTGTTTATCACTTAGAGCAGGTTTAAGATCAATGGACAGGCTGATTTTGTCTGCATCGTTGAGGCAATCGACAATTATTCCGCTCAGGGTCAATGCCACAGGACCGCTGACCCCGTTGTGTGTAAAGGATATTTCACCAAATTCCTGGCACTTGCGTTTTTCGTTTATATATAAACGTACGTTGATGTTTTTAAGGTTAAGGCCGGCCAGTCGGGTCACTTTTTTATCTCTACACTGAAGAGGTACCAGCGCAGGGCGGAGAGGTGTCAGGGTATGGCCCAACTCCACCGCCATCCGGTAGCCATCGCCGGTTGATCCGGTTCGTGGGTAGGATTTTCCGCCTGTTGCAAGGATGACAGAATCGCAGGCCAGTTTCTTCCCCGCACAGATAACGCCGGTGACCACATTATCTCTGACGGTGATAGAGGTGACCTGGGATTCTTTTTTTACGGTGACATTTTGTTGATTCAGCCATTGATTCAGTATTTTTACCACATCAAGGGCCCGACCCGATCGGGGAAAGATACGTCCGCCGCGTTCGGTTTCGAGGGGGAGCCCCATATTTTCAAAAAATGTGACCAGGCTGTCGGTAAAAAAAGAATGGAAACAGTGGCGGAGGAATTTCCCGTTTTTACCAAAATGGGAAATAAATTCCGTCAGTTCGGCACTATTACTCAGATTGCATCGCCCCTTGCCACTGATTCCGATTTTCCTGCCCGTCTGGCCCATTTTTTCAAGCAATAGCACCTGTGCTCCACATTCTGCTGCCCTGCCGGCTGCCATAAGGCCGGCTGCTCCGCCACCGATTACAATTGTTTTTCTGATTACCATTAAAGTTCAGCCTCGCGCTGTAGAAGAGTTGGTTATTTGGTGGTCGTATACTAAAATTTCACCAGAGATGCAATTATCATCTAATGTAGGTCACCGAGTTGTCCGACCAAGGACGCTGCGACAAAACGGGTGCACATATACGGATTCATACTGTGGCAATTGGTGTTCCGGTGACCAGTGGAACGGTGTCGTTCTGTGGGACGGAATGGAGCCGGAAGTTACCATTCAATTTTTCTGTGGGTATTCGTCAATAACTGGCCATTGCGGCGATATCCAACATCTAACTCATTAAGATAATATAATAAACGGTCGACATGCAGGCTTGACTTGTCGCCGTTTATAAGGTAAGTGATATGTCATAAGCGGTTTGTTGGTTAATTTGCGGATCGTGCTCAATTTAGTCTGTGTTTATCATTCCCGTTGTTTCTGTGTCATAGATTTTGCGTTCACTATAATCGTTGTCGACTCTTTATGTTGCATATGTCGATGGAACGTGTTTTTTCCCGCAAAACAAAGGATCTGAAACATTGCAGATTCCATGTATTATCTCCAGTCACCCTGTTTTAAAGTCAAGTTGGATTAACATTTTCACCTTAATTACTCCGCATCGGCAGGTTTTGAACGACCTCGCATGAGAAAGGAAACGGTATTGGAATGTCTATAATTGATTTGATTCTAAAGGGTGGCCTGTTGATGATTCCCATAACTTTGTGTTCGATTTTCGCCGTGGGGATCATTGTGGAAAGGGTGATCCATTTCAGAAAAGCCCAAGGCAATGTCAATAAGCTCAGGGAAAAACTGGAACCTCTGATCATCGGAAATAAAATTAGTGAGGGCCGATTGCTGTGCGAGGAATCTGGTGGAATTATCGCGGATATTTACCGGGTCGCTTTGCAGGAATTACAAAAGGAATCGGATATGACTCAACCGGTTGAAGATGAGATCGAGGTGACTCGCCGGGTAATCGATGAAGAGTTGCAGGTTTCGATTTTACCGGCCCTGGAAAAACATTTAAACGCCTTGGATACGCTGGCAAGAGGAACACCGTTGATGGGATTGCTGGGAACTATTCTCGGGATGATAAAGGTCTTTTTTACGATCGGCATCGGTCAATCGGTTCCTGATCCATCGGTGCTGGCAAAAGGAATCGGCCTGGCCCTGATTACGACAGCCGCCGGCTTAATTGTCGCCATCCCCGCCTTTTTTATGCATCGGTATTTTGTTGGAAAGGTGGACTATTTTCTGGAAGAAGCTCAGAGAGCCAAGGGCTGGCTGTTGGCCCAACTGGCCAAAAGGAGACTTCTATCGATGGCCCCCTAACTACTCCGCTCTGAAATTCAGCTTATTGCATGCTGGTTGGCTTCTCTGTGGAGACTGAAGAATAGTGGTGTATTGAAGCTCAGCGGATTAATTATATTCTGCTACACATTTTTATACTTTCCCAAAGATCGATTCTCAGCTCTGAACCGACTATTTTAAAGGGCGGAGTGATCAACATGGCGAATGACTGGAAATTAAGAAAAGATGACAGGCTGTTTGATTCCGTTTCTTTAAAGACTTTGAGAACCTGGGTTTATGAAAACCGGGTTCAGGGTCGGGACATGGTCTCGTCGGACGGGGGCAAGACCTGGTCTCTGGCTGAAAAGACGCCGGAACTACTTCCGTTTTTCTCATCGCAAAGCCCGACCGCATCGGAACTTCCTACCGGATATGTCGGCAAGGTTGAACGTAGGCGGAGAAGCATCGAGGTTATCGATATGATCCCGATGCTTGATATGGTCTTTTTGCTTCTAATATTTTTTGCACTGACAAACACCTTTGAAATGCAGAGATTTCTGGAACTCAATCTCCCCAAGGGCAGCTCGGGCATCGAGCTGAAAAAAACGGAGAAGCTGACACTGGCAATCAATAAAGACAATCAAATTACGGTCGAAAACGAGTTGATTGAACTGCCGGAATTGGAAGCCAAATTGAAAGCAATTATACAGCAGGACACGGAAGTCACACTGGTGATAGAGGGCGATGAAAACGTGCCTCACGGACGCGTCGTTGAACTGATGGATGCTGCCAATGGCACCGGCGTAAAGAAAATATTGATCACCGTTAGAAGGAAATGACACCAGGAGGCTGTCTGAAAAAAAATGCTTATTCTCAGACAGCCTCCTGGAATGCTCTTATTTGGGGAAAGGTTTAAAGATGAAACGATCCATCGTATTAAGACTGGTGGCAATTTCGATATGGGTTTGTTTTTCATCCGCCGCGGCAGGTCAAAAGGCCTCCTTTTATGTTAACTTGGGGTTTAGCTACTATAAATCGGGCAAGTATCAAATTGCCGTCGAGCAATTTGAAAAGGCCTTGGTTTTGGATAAGAACTACCGAAATATTCACGCCTTACTCGGCTCCGCTTTTTTACGGATGGGCAGTACCGACAAGGCCATCGCTGCGTATAAGGAACAAATCCAGCTCACTCCGAAGATCGCAGATAATCACTACAACCTCGGTCTTGCCTATCAAAAAATACAATCCTACGACGATGCCATTGAAGCTTTCAAAACGGTTGTTGCGATAGATGAAAACGCTGTTAAAGCCCATCGCAATCTCGGTTATGTCCTTTTAATGCAGCAGCAATTACCGGAAGCGGTGCAGTTTTTGAAGCAAACTGTTGCTTTGGATGCGACTTCCTGGAACGATTGGTATAATTTGGGGGTGGCCTATTACCTGCAGGAGGATTACGCCGATGCCGTTCAATTTTACCAAAAGGCGCTTGATCTGCAGCCGCAAAACCCCGAAGTTCAAACGGCGTTGGCGAAAGCTTATTTGAAAGAGGGCAATACGGATGAGGCCCTAGGTCAATATCAAACTCTACGAAAATCCCAACCCTTTGACCCTGAAATCCGGTATGAAATCGGACTGGTGTTCCGGCAGCAGAAGCAGTACCCAGAGGCAATTGCCGAATTCGAATGGGCTCTAAAACAAGAGCCAGGCCACATCAGGGCGAGGATCCAGCTGGCGAAATGCCTTATGGAAACCGGACAAATCGATACGGCCATGGCAGCGTATGAGCGTGTTTTGGAATTAGAGCCGGATACAGTGGAGGCGCTGTTGGGGATGGGTGTTGGGTTAATCAAAAAAGGCGAATACGAAAAAGCCGTTGTACACCTGTTGCGGGCCAAATCGAGGGAACCGGAACGTGGGGAGATCCATTTCCATCTGGCGCTTTGCTATGACCTTGCAAACGTGCACGTACAGGCTGCTGAGTCATATCAGGAATCTATTAGAATAGATCCCACCCTCCCGGAGGCTTATTTTAATCTTGCGGTCATCTATAACGGTGAGGGGCGTCAGGCCGATGCTGAAAAACTCTATCAAAAGTCGATTAATCTGAAACCGGATTTTGCCGAAGCTTACAATAATTTGGGTACGATTTTCAACGATAGAGGAGAAGTCCAGAAGGCTTTAGAAGCTTTTGCACAAGCCATAAGAATCAAACCGGATTTTGCTGAAGCCCATAATAATATGGGATCGGTTTACCGCAAAACCGGTGAGTTTGAACGCGCCCTTGAGGAAATTCTCCAGGCAATCGACATTAGCGAGAACCTTTATCAGGCACACTACAATATGGCGGCCATTTTCGAGGAGACCAAAACCTATCAGAAGGCCGTCGAAGCCTACCGACAAACCATCAAATTGGCACCGAATCATGAAGATGCTCATTTGGGTCTGGGCAATGCCCTTCAAGCGTTGGCCCAGACAGCAGAGGCCGCAGAAATTTACCGTGCTGTTCTCAGAATCAACGCACAAAACCTCCAGGCCCGCTTTAAGTTAGCCGAAATTCTCTCCTCCCAGAAGCAAAATGATGAAGCTATCAAACAGTATAATATTATCCTGGCTGCAGAACCTGAAAATATAGACGCACTTAACAATCTTGGCGTTCTGTATTTTAAAGGGAAATCCTATAATGAGGCTTTTCAATACCTCTCAAAAGCAGTGCAAGGCGATTCACCACGTGATTACATTCATAACAATCTCGGAATGTTATACACTGAAATGGGAATGCATGAAGA
Source organism: Desulfobulbaceae bacterium (assembly GCA_030632405.1). Taxonomy (GTDB): domain Bacteria; phylum Desulfobacterota; class Desulfobulbia; order Desulfobulbales; family Desulfocapsaceae; genus Desulfomarina. The sequence continues at coordinate 10,886 of DAOVUU010000033.1, forward strand.
GGCCAGAGGTGAATTTGAAAAGGCCATTCGTCTTGAAGATAGTAGGCGATGAAGTTTCTTGTAAGCCCTGCCTCTGGCCGCGAGCGCCCAGTCGAATCATAGAAGAAACTTGATGTAGCGTTATATGAGCGGCTAAAAGTTATCACCAAGATTGTAAAATCATGTTAAAAAACAGGTTGGCACCCTATATTCTTGTCTCGGTCCTGATTCACACCGGCCTTTTGTTGGGAGTGCATACCTTTCTGAGTTTGCCCGATGCCCAATTGGAACCGCCGGTACTGATCCCGGTGGAAATTGTCATTGTCGGAAAACGGGTTAAAGTGCCGCGATTGATTTGCTGGTACGGTGATTCTGAAGCGGTGTATCAATATTCGGGAGTCATTCATCAGCCGTTATCGTGGACGGCTGAGCTGTTGGAAATCAAACAGCAGCTAGAGCA
>DAOVUU010000109.1 GCA_030632405.1 Desulfobulbaceae bacterium
CCTCCTACACAGACGAGATCCCCGCTTAACACACCAAAATCGTGGACATCTATGTTGTAGCCGGTACCGAAGACAAATGACGGGACCATGTCTATTACCACCGATACGACCTGCCCATGCTCCACTTCTGCATGGGCCTCAACAGGCCCGGATGGCGTGTCCACAGTAACCACCGATTCCCCATCCTTTAACTTGAGTGCACCGACTTCCACAAGGGTTGTCACTGCTCCTATGGTAGCATGGCCACATAGATAAGGGTAGCGCTGTGCGTCCATATAGATCAGACCGAAGGCAGCATGGTCACTGACAGGCTCCGTAACAGCCGCAGCAAACATATCCTTGTGACCGCGTGGTTCGGTGGTTAGTATTTGCCGCACATGATCGTTCTGTTGCGCAAATGCAGCTCTTTTTTCCCTCATAGTCGTACCCGCCGGTTCAGTAAATCCACCGATGATTAACCTGGTCGGTTCCCCCTGGGTATGTGAGTCAATTGTTACAATCCTGTCCGGGTAGCATTTCAAGAAGTTTTCTTTGATCCGATCCATTTGTACCAAATCTCTTCTCCTCTTATTATTGAGTGCATTGTTCTGTCAATATATCCAGTACCTATTTTATTTTAAATAAGCAGTGGAAGTTGTATCTCCGCCGGTGCCGGTCCAGTTTGAGTGGAACCATTCACCCCGTGGCCTGTCTGTGCGCTCGTACATATGAGCACCGAAGTAGTCCCGCTGGGCCTGCAGCAGGTTGGCGGGTAACCGTGCAGTTCGCAATCCGTCAAAATAATTCAGCCCGCTGGTGTGCGAATGCATCGGGATTCCTGCGGCGATGCCTTCCTGTATAACCCTCCTGAGATGTGACTGGGCGTCTTCAATTTTTGCCTTGAAATAGGGATCGAGCAGCATATTGCTCAGTTCTGGGTTCATTATATAGGCATCGCTAATTCTGTCGAGAAAGAGAGAGCGGATGATACATCCTCCACGCCAGATGCGGGCGATTTCCGAGAAGTCGAGTCGCCAGTCCAGTTCCTTTGAGGCGGCCTGCATCAGGCCAAAACCCTGGGTATAGGAGATGATTTTGGCAGCGTAAAGGCCCTTGCCGAGATCTTCCAGCAGGGTGGATTTATCCCCTTTGAATTGATAGTCAGGCCCTTTAAGTTGATGGGCGGCGGTGACACGCAGTTCTTTGGCACTTGAGAGACAGCGGGCGAAGACCGACTCACTGATCAGGGAGAGTGGAAGACCAAAATCAAGGGCTGCATTTACCGTCCATTTACCGGTTCCTTTCTGGCCCGCAGCATCTAGGATTTTATCCAGTAACAACGATCCATCTTCTTCATAAAAATTTGTTATGTCAGCCGTTATTTCAATCAGGTAGCTGCTCAGTTCGCCTCGGTTCCAGTCTGTAAAAACGGTGTGGATCTCCGGTGCGCTCATGTCAAGGACATCTTTCATAAAGTGATAGGCCTCACAGATGAGCTGCATGTCGCCATACTCGATGCCGTTATGCACCATCTTTACAAAGTGGCCGGCCCCTCCAGCGCCTATCCAGGTACAGCAGGATGATCCGTCGTCGACTTGTGCTGCGGTCGGCATGAAGATCGGCTCAAGATGCTGCCAGGCTGAATATGAGCCGCCGGGCATAATTGACGGACCTTTCAGAGCACCTTCTTCACCGCCTGACACACCAGTACCGATAAAGAGGAGTCCTTTTTTTTCAATATATTCGGTTCGCCTTTCAGTATCCAGATAGTGTGAGTTGCCCCCATCGATGATTATGTCACCCTGATCAAGAAAGGGAATGAGCTGCTCGATAAATGCATCCACTGGAGGGCCTGCCTTTAACATCAGCATCACCTTCCGTGGCGATTGAAGAGATTTGACAAATTCCTGAACATTGTCAAATCCGGAAATATTCTTTCCCTCTGCTCTGCCGGAGAGGAATTTTTCGGTTTTGGAGTAAGTCCTGTTATAAACTGCAACGGAGAAACCTTTCGATTCCATATTGAGAACGAGGTTTTCGCCCATGACTGCCAGGCCGGCGATGCCTATATTGTGAGTGTCTTTCATCTGATTACCCTAGGTTTTTTTTTGGTGAGATTGTTTTTAAACATCTTATAAGTATGATTACGCCGGTTTGGCAAGGAGTGTCAACAGAAGAATGGCGAATTTTTCCTCGAATTTGATAGCTGTTGACTTTTATTGTACTGTTTTGTAGCGTATATTCTGCTGGTTTTATTCTCATCACCTGCCTGACTTAACAGCTATAAGTGGGAAGAATAGGGACTCAGTTCAGTGGACCCAGAGGGGGGATGAGTGTTTCCACAGGAAGGGATCAAGTGCTTACTATAGAACGAGAAACAAAACTTATTGATTTGAGCTCCAGTTTGATTCGCACCAGAAGCTATTCAGGGGAAGAAAAACAGATCATCCTTCAATTGCAGCAGATTTTTAAGGATAAAGGCTGCAGTGACATACATATCGATGAATTAGGAAGTATTTCGGTTTGTTTTAAGGGTAAGAGGGACGGCCGGAAGCTGCTTTTTGACAGTCATGTCGATACAGTTCCGGTAACGGATCCGTCAGGGTGGAAGCATGACCCCTTCGGTGGAGAGCTAATCAATGACCGTATTTATGGACGCGGTTCATCCGATATGAAAGGAGCACTTGCCGCTGTTATTACGGCTGTTGAATCTTTCATCGAAGATACGCAAAATGATTTTGCCGGTGAAATCGCTATATCCGGAGTCGTTCATGAAGAGTCCTTTGAGGGGATTGCTGCACGTAATATCAGCAGCCGGTTTCAGCCGGATTATGTTGTAATAGGAGAAGCCACTCATCTTAACCTGGCACGCGGTCAGCGCGGCAGGGCAGAAATAGTTGTGGAGACCTTTGGCAGACCGGCCCATTCAGCAAATCCCAAAGCAGGGTTAAATGCTGTGTATAAAATGGTAAAGCTGATAGAGGCCATAGGCCATTTATCCGTCAACCATCATCCAGTTCTAGGCTGGGGCATTCTCGAGTTGACGGATATAAAGTCAAGTCCATACCCCGGACTGTCAGTTGTTCCTGAATATTGTAGGGCAACCTTTGACCGTCGGTTATTAACCGGTGAAACAGCGGCAAATGTTATTGCTCCGATAGAGAAATTAATTAGAAAATTCAAAAGCCTTGACCCTGATTTTCGGGCTCGGGTTTCTTATTGCTTTGGCAGAGATATGTGTTACTCTGGCGCAGAGATTGAGGGGGAACGCTTCTTTCCGGCATGGCTATATGACGAAGAGGAGGAATTTCTTCAAAGAGCATGCCAGGGGCTGAAAAAAGTTGGTATTGATCCCCAGATGACTGCCTATTCGTTTTGTACCAACGGTTCTCACTATGCCGGTGAAGCGGCTATCAAGACCATGGGTTTTGGCCCCTCCAGAGAAAATCAGGCACATGTCGATGACGAATACATAGAGATCGCCCAGCTGAAAGGTGCCTGCCTTGGCTACTATGGTATCATGAATGGTCTGCTTGATGGAAACATCCGATTATAATCGCTTCTTGCTCGGTAACTGACCGAAAAGGGAAGTTTATCCCTTTTACGGCAATTAATAACATTTAACAAAAGGAGGAGTTTATGTTTCGTAAATTTAACCTGTTAGTAGTGTTGTTAAGTCTGTTTATATTTGTGTTGATGGGATTTACGACTCCGGTTTTTGCCGGAGATTATCATTTCAAATGGAGATTGGCTCAGGTAATGCCGGAAGACAGTGACCATCACCGGCGGTGTGTCGCTTTTGCAGAGGAAGTCAAGGAAAAAACCGACGGGAGGATTGAAATTAAGGTCTACTCCGGTGGTGTCCTTGGAGACTGGGTGAATATCAATGAATATGTGATGCGGGGTGATGTGGATATGGGCATGCTGCCCTTGGCACCAACGTATGATCCACGCCTGAATATCGGGTATTATATGCCCTATATGTTTACCAACACCGAAGAGGCCAAGAAAGCCTACAATGTCGGAGGCTGGGTGTACAACATGGTTGGAGATCTGCTCAAAGAACAGGGAATCAAAGGGTTGGCACTCTATCCTGCAGGCTGGGCAGGGGTGACTACCAAAGAGGTTCCGGAAGGTTGGGAAGAGATGAAACCGAACAAGATGAAGATTCGGGTCATGCCGTTAAAAGCATGTCAACTGACCTGGCAGGCTCTGGGCTATATCCCCTCAACAATCCCGTACAGTGAAGCCTACAGTGCGATTGAGAGAGGAGTGGCTGAAGGTGAAAGTGGAGGACCTCCATTTCAGGGATATCAGTTCCGTGACGTCCAGGGTGTCTGGATCCAGACCAACGATTTTCTGGAGCCATTCTGGTTTATTTTGAACTTGGATAAATGGAACAAGCTGACAGAAAAGGATCAGAAGGTGCTTGTTTCCGCCGCCCAGAAACAGGTTGATGGACGATGGGATTATTTCCTCCAGGAAGATGAAGAATACAGGCAGAAAATGAAAGACTACGGTATGAAGGTTCTTATGCCGACTGATGCACAACTCAAAGGTTTTGCTACTAAGGTTAGAACTGAAGTCTGGCCTGAGCTGGAAAAACTGATGGGAAAAGCTATCGTTGACAAAGCCCGGGAAGGTGTTGGCATGGAAGTTAAATAAACCTGTTGGAGTTGTTTTTTCGCAATGACAAAAGGCGGGGTGATTGGCCCCGCCTTTCTGTTTGGACTGAATCTACCGATACATGGTGAGAGTATGAAGAAAATTGCGCTATTTCTTTGGAAAATACCGTTGTTTCTGCAGGTGTTTATAATGGTTGTCGGTGGAGCTGTTGCTGGTATTTTAATTTTTATTGAAGTCTTTCTGCGTTATGTGCTGGGTTCACCTTTATTCGGCATCGAAGAACTGATTCTTTTTATCGGCATGTGGCTCTATTTCATGGGGGCTTCCTATGGTGCTTATGAAAGAACCCATATAAAGGCTGAACTTATAAATATCTGGTGCAAAGACGAGAAATCACTGAATATATTACGAACTGTAGCCAGCTCAATTACTGTTGTTCTGTCTCTGATCCTGGTATCATGGGCTTATCCCTATTTCGTCTGGGAACTTGCACGGGGAGGTACCTCACAGGCCCTGCTCCTGCCCAACGTTATATGCCAAAGTGCAATTTTCTTTGGTTCCTTCCTGATGGCCATCTATTTTATTGCCGAACTGATTGATAATATACTTCTATGTATGGGAAAAGAACAATTTTTTATCACCTTATCTGAAAGAAAGGGCTGATTATGACTGTTATTATTGATTTAACAATTTTGCTGGGCTTGATGGTTCTAGGCGTGCCCGTTCCGCTCTGTTTTATGGCTGCTGTTTTGTTCATGATGGTAGTCACAGGAGGATTCAGCCCGGTTTTTTTAATATCCACCGGGTTTCATCAGATTAATTCCCTGGCTGTACTCTGTGTTCTTTTCTTTATTCTGATGGGCGGTATCATGAGTACCACCGGGATTGCGGGGCGGTTGGTAGCTGTTTCGGATGCCCTGTTTGGGAGAACAAAAAGTGGCTTAGGAACAGTTTCGGTGGTCAGTTCAGCTCTATTCGGGGCCATCTCAGGAACATGTACCGCTGCAGTAGCTGCTGTCGGCAGTATTATGATACCGAGAATGGTAGCGAGAGGATATCCCCGTGGCCATGCTACTGCACTTATTTCCGCTGCTTCTGTTGAGGGACAGCTTATCCCGCCAAGTGTGCCCATGATTCTCTATGCCTGGGTTACCTGGCAATCAGTTGCGGCCTGTTTTTTATCCACGGTTGTTCCCGGTCTCATCATGGTTGTTCTCTATAGTGTTGTAAACTGGCTTGTCGTCAGAAAAATGCCGATCAAAGTCCTTCCCCCGACTACATTGACTAACAAGACAAAAGAGTTTGGCACAGCTATTTATAAAGGCTTCTGGGCATTGCTGCTCCCGGTCATTGTTTTAGGTGGCATTTATGGTGGCGTTTTCACTCCCACGGAAGCAGCTGGAGTGGCATCTATCTACTGTATTGTTGTTGGTTTTTTTATTTACAGAACCATGGATCTGAAGATGCTCCGGGATTCACTCGTTACTTCCATAACAACCACCGGTGTTATAGTGCTTATGGTCTTTTTTGTCATGATGTTGAGTAAAATGTATGTGATGGAAAATGTTCCTCAGCGCATGATAGATTTCTTGTTCGGAATTACTGATAATAAATATGTAATACTTCTCCTGGTCAATATTTTTTTACTGCTCCTGGGAATGATCATGGACGATTTCAGCGGCACAATTCTGGCGGCAGCTCTTTTATTCCCTGTGATTACAGAGCTTGGAATACATCCTATCCACTTTGCAGCAATTCTGGGCACTAATCTGGGACTTGGTAACAAAACACCACCCACAGCCCCCATATTATACCTTGCCGCTCGTATTGGCAATTGTCCTATAGAAAAACTGATAAAGCCCCAGTTGCTTTTTATCTGCACCGTTTCATTGCCTGTAATGCTGGTGACCACGTACTTCCCTCCCCTTTCACTGACATTACCCCATCTTCTTATGCCCAAGGTTGTTCCTTATGTACCTCTTTTTCTTGAATGGTAAATGGTTTATTCTTAACCCGATTTTTACAAACTGTTATCAGGGTGCCTGATTGTAAAATATAAAATTATGAAATTAAAAGACTATGTCAAAAAAGAACTCACAAGGTTGAGTCAGGGGGGACGTCTGAATGAATGCTAAACCCAAAGTATGGTTGAACGATAAAATTATTCCCTGGGAAGATGCTCAAGTGCCAATTTTATCCCATGGATTTTCCAGGGGGTCTGCAGTGTTTGAAGTCTGTGGAACACATATTGTACCCGGTGGAGTTGCCGCTTTCAGACTGGATGCCCACCTGAAGAGACTGGAGCAGACGGTGAGTCTTCTGGATATGGAGTTGGGGTTTCCCACAGGAGAAATTGCAAAAGCTGTTTCAAAGCTCACCGCCATCAATAAGTCAGAGCGTGGAGTTGTAAAAATTATGGCATACTGGGGGGAGGAGGCCATTATCAATCTTGTGTTAACATCGAAACTCGATGTGGCGATTTTTACAATTCCTGCTACCGAAGAACTGGGGCTGGATGGGGTCAAGCCGTTATCCGCCTGCCTTTCAAAGTGGAAAAAACTTCACCCCGAAACAATTCCAGTACAGGCCAAGGCCTGTGCAAATTATCTCAATGGATATCTGGTTAGAAAGGATGCCAATGATCGGGGCTTTGATCTTGGATTAAATGTAGGAACTGACGGATTTTTAGCAGAAGGGTCCATTGAATCTGTATTTATAGTGAAAGATGGCATACTTAAAACACCACCTCTGGGTAGAATTCTGGCAAGTGTAACCCGGGACTCAATTTTAACTGCTGCCAGACAGAGTGATATTGAAGTGTATGAAACAACTCTGGTAAAAGAAGATTTATATACTGCCGATGAAATGTTTACCTGTCATACGGGATCTAAGGTACCGCCTATTTTACGATTTGAAGAAAAAGAGATGGAGGCTCCGGGGCCAGTTACGGTAAAGGTGGCTGAAATGATGGATGATATTATGAGCTTTAAGGATACCAGGTTTAAGGATTGGTTTCAGATGCTTTATCGTAACTGATGGAGGCGAAGAGTTTTTAAGAGACCATCACCA
>DAOVUU010000110.1 GCA_030632405.1 Desulfobulbaceae bacterium
CACCAGGGTTTGGGGATTGTGGGGGAACACCATCATGTTGCAACCATCCATCCCGAATATTTTAAACTTCCTCCCGTTAAACAGGACATTGCAGGTGCAAAAAAACTGCTTGCCGAAGCTGGCTATCCCGATGGTATTGAACTCACCTGCAACGTGGGGAATACCAATGGTACCTGGGAGCAGAATTCCGTAGCTATTCTTAAAGAAGATGCCGCCAAAGCTGGAATCAACATCAAAATGAATGTGATGCCGTCGGCACAATACTGGGATGTCTGGACCAAGGCACCTTTAAGTCTCACCTCCTGGACACACCGCCCACTGGCTGTAATGGTATTGGGGTTAGCCTACCGTGCGGGGGTGCCATGGAATGAATCCAGCTATAATAACCCTGCCTTTGATGCCGCTCTGACGGATGCTGAATCGACACTGGATGTTGAAAAGCGTCGAGTAAAAATGGAAAAAGTTCAAAAAATCCTCCAGGATGATGCTGTCCTGATACAGCCTTTCTTCCGTTCCGTTTTCACCGCAATGGCAGAAAATGTGGTTGGCTTTGAAATGCACCCAACCAGATATTACCGCTTCCACAAGGTCTCTCTGACTTAATTACAAACTTTATAATGTCTGGTAAGGGCGGGTTCTCTCCCTTACCAGACACAAAAGCCACGTTCCAAGATTGAGGAGTCAAAATGGTCCTTCTGCTTTCAAAACGAATCGGTTTCATGATTTTTACCATGATTATCGTATCGATGATTCTTTTCCTGCTTTTGGAAACAGGCCTTACCGGTGACCCTGCCACCCGTGTCCTGGGTAATTTTGCATCTGATGAACAAAAAGAGTTGTGGAGGGACCAGCAGGGGTATAACCAGCCGGTTGTAGTACGCTATGCAAAATGGCTGGGGAATTTTGCCACGGGTGACCTTGGAACATCGATCCGCTATAAGGGTCCGGTAAAAGAAGTACTCCTGCCGCGATTATGGAATACCGCTATCCTGGGTTTCTGGACCTTTGCTATCATGATCCCTTTATCGTTAGGCATGGGTGTATTATCGGGAATGAAGGAGGGTTCCATTCTCGATCGAACCATATCGGTTTTTGGTATTTTGACCACATCCGTACCGGAATTTGCCAGCGCTGTGTTCTTTTCAGCCCTTTTTGTCTTTGGTTTAAAATGGCTGCCCGGGACCAGCAGCATGTCAGGAGGGTTTGAGTTCAAACAGCTGATCCTTCCCGCCATGGTACTGGTGGTCTATGATTTTGGCTACGTTGCCCGTATGACACGGGCATCCATGGCAGAAGTTATGACTTCCCAGTATATACGTTCGGCTGTATTAAAAGGCCTTCCCTACAGGCAGGTTATTTTCAGGCATGCCTTACGCAATGCATTAATTGCCCCTTTCACAGTCATCATGCTGCAGATCAACTGGCTGCTGTCCGGTGTTATCGTTGTTGAATTTTTCTTTGCCTACAAAGGATTTGGTGCACTGCTTTTAGAGGCCTCTTTGAATAACGATATAGCCCTTTTAGAAGCCTGCGCAATGGTAGCCGTTGTTGTGGCGGTAAGCTCACAAACCCTTGCTGATATCGGCTATACCTTTCTAAACCCGCGCATACGTTTCAGCTGAGAGACCTGAGGAGAAAATAGAATGGCGACTACGACTACTCAATCTACCACCCAAATGCCCTCTGCGGGCTATGGAGCAGCGCTCTGGCGTGGTATAAAATCATTTGCCCTCCTGCGGGAAAGCTGGGTGGGAATGATCGGTGCGTTTCTGGTTCTGTTCTGGGTGCTCGTCGCCCTCTTTGCCCCATTAATAGCACAATTTGATCCCAATGCAGCGATTCAACCCTTTGCCAAACCAGGTGCAGTCGCTGCATCAGGCCACACATTCTGGCTGGGCACTGACCATATGGGGCGCGATATCCTCTCCCGTATTGTCTGGGGGTCACGCACCGTCTTGTTTTATGCCCCCATTGCAACCGTATGTGCATATACCGTTGGGATTTTAATGGGACTCATGGCAGGATACCGCGGTGGGTTGGTGGATGACATCCTGTCCCGTATTTCCGATATTATTTTATCTTTCCCTGTACTGGTACTCTACATCATCGTTATTGCAACAATAGGCGCATCCGGATTCAATATTGTCATTGCCATTACCTTTGCTTCCTCTCCGGGGATTATGCGTATTGTGCGTGGACTTGTACTGGATCTTCGTAATCGGGACTACGTTGCAGCAGCCCAGACCCGCGGAGAATCTGACTGGAGAATCATGTTGTTTGAAATTCTACCCAATGCCAGGGGACCCCTGATTGTTGATGCCTGCCTGCGCCTTGGCTACGTCATTATTACTATTGGTGTCCTTGGTTTCTTAGGCCTCGGGTTGCCACCGCCAGATCCGGACTGGGGCGGAATGGTAAATGAAACACGGCAGATGGCAATGGTTTTCCCCCATATGACCCTGTTTCCATGTATTGCAATATCTTCTCTAATTTTAGGGTTTAACCTGCTGGCGGATGGTTTGCGTGAAATATCATTACGCGATTAAAAGGCATGAACTATGAATGACAAGCAAGAGCCTGTACTGATCTGCAAAGACCTCTGTATCTCATACTATACACGAGCCGGAGAAATACCTGCTGTGGTTGATTTTTCTTTGACCGTGAAGCCGGGTGAAACCATCGGTATTGTTGGAGAGTCGGGTTGCGGTAAATCAACTGTCGCCATGGCGATTATGCAGTATATGGGGGCCAACGGTGGTATAAAAAGCGGCAGTATCATGTTTAAAGGCCGTGATTTAACCACTTTCAGCGAAGATGAACTGCGCTCTATCCGAGGAGCAGAGATATCAATGATCTACCAGGAGCCATTTGCTTCTCTGAACCCAAGCCTTAAAATCAGCACCCAGCTTATGGAAGTACCCCTGGCCCATGAAACCATTTCCAGGGATGAAGCACGTGAAAGATCTCTACAGATGCTGACTGATGTAAAGCTGCCCGATCCTGAACGGGTCATGAACTCTTACCCGCACCAGTTATCCGGCGGACAGCAACAGCGTGTCGTCATAGCCATGGGGCTGTTATCTAATCCATCACTCTTACTGCTCGATGAACCGACTACTGCCCTGGATGTAACCGTTGAAGCAGGGATTGTTAATCTGATTTCAGATATCAGCAACAAATTCGGTACGTCCCAGATATATATATCCCATAATTTAGGATTGATTCTGGAAACCTGTGACCGGGTATTTGTCATGTACTCAGGTGAAGTTGTCGAAGAGGGAACCATTAATTCTCTTTTTACCTGGCCCAAACACCCCTATACCCACGGTCTGTTTTCATGTATCCCTTTACCGACTGCAGACAAGAATGCCGCTCCCCTTAAACCTATCAGGGGCCAGCTTCCCTTACCTTTTGAACGGCCTTCCGGCTGTTATTTTGGCCCCCGTTGCGATCATTTTAAAAAAGGTCTCTGCGATCAGGACCATTTCAGAATGGAGAATGTAGAAGGCAGTGCACCAGACCACCGGGTCCGCTGCCTGCGCTATAATGATATTGACCATACGAAAGAAGCTTCTGGAGAGACTGTCCAGGAACCACTTGAGATCGGCAAGCGGGTTCTTAATGTTGATGGCATGAAAAAATACTATGAGGTGAAAGATTCCTCACTGATGGCCCTCATTACAGGCAAAAGTGTTCGTCATGTAAAAGCAAATGAAGAGCTGAACTTTACAGCCCACGAAAGTGAAACTGTTGCTATTGTCGGTGAATCAGGCTGTGGCAAATCAACCTTTGCTAAAGTTCTTATGGGGTTGGAGACAGGGACTGAAGGGGAAATTCGCCATCTTGGTAAAGATATTTCCGACATAGAGGTTAGGGACCGCTCCACTAAGCAGATCCGCTCACTGCAGATGGTTTTTCAAAATCCTTTCGATACCTTAAATCCCAGCCATTCTATCGGGGGACAGATATCACGGGTTATCAAACAATTTGGTGTAGAAAGCGATAAGAAGAAAATTTTTGACCGTGTAATGACCCTGCTGGATACGGTCAAACTGCCCAGAGATTTTTATTTCAGAAAACCCAGGCAGTTATCCGGCGGACAGAAGCAGCGCATCGGTATTGCCAGGGCATTTGCAGGAAACCCAAGCATAGTCATTGCCGATGAACCGGTTTCTGCTCTGGATGTATCTGTCGCAGCGGCTGTAACTGAGCTGTTGATGGACATCCAGCGTGAGCATAAAACCACACTGCTTTTTATCAGTCACGATCTCAGTGTTGTCCGCTATCTGGCAGATCGCATTGTCGTCATGTATCTGGGCCATATTCTTGAGAGAGGCTCCACAAATGAAGTTTTCGATCCACCCTATCACCCCTATACAGAGGCCCTGCTCTCGGCTGTTCCCATTGCAGACCCGGAAATAACCAAACGTAAGATAGTTCTGGAGGGGGACCTGCCAAGTGCGATGAAGCCTCCGAAAGGATGTCCCTTCTGCACCCGCTGCCACCGAAAAATTGGCGACATTTGTGATAATGAGCCACCACCAGATCAAATAGTGAGAGACCGGCATGTTATCAAATGCCATATACCCATCGAAGAATTAAGTAAAATAGCACCCGTTATAACTGTGCCGGAGACATCGGAACGTATTCAGGCAGCGTAAAAAAGTATTTTTCTTCTTTTCCCTCTAAAATTGGGACAGCCAGACTTTACCACCCTGATGTCAATTCCTGGTAAGTTTGTGTATAACTTTTCTCCCGGATCTGCTCCAGTTCCTTCATCAAAGTTTTTTTGCCAGTTATGGTATAGGAAGTAAATGATTCAGGTTCTATTTTTTTCCAGCACCTTCCAAATTCAAACAAAGAGAGATATCTTGACCTGGGTCTCGGTCAATGTTGAATATAGATATGTTGACTTTGAGGTTTGAGTAAGCAGGGGTCTTCTTTTCAATAATGGGTGTAATCTTCCCTCAAAGGTTTTCTGGAACCATCTTGTACTTCAGAGTGTTTTTTTATTGTTAGGCTAGCCTGGATTTTCCAAAGGTCAAGATACCTTTTTATGTTGCTAGGATTTTGGGACAATTTCTTATTTACATCCACAGTAGCAGGGTAATTGTTTAGGATTTTATGAAATGGTAGAGATTTCCACTGGCTGTCTCAGCCATGAGTTATCTTATTTCCAGCTAAAATGGTTGTTACGCATATCGGGAAGCATCTTTTGTCGTCAGAAGTGGTGAGTGATTAGGACTGGCAGGACGAAGCTCAACTGCTTTTAGTTAAATGACTTTGCAATTTTTGTTCAGTATGGCTCTGTTCCCCTCGCAGATAACCTCCATTTTAACCAAACTGTTGGCAATAACACCCCATCAATGACAAGGTAAATCCCGAAAGCCGAGTCAAAACAGATGGATTCAGTCGACTATAGTTCATAGCAGATGAATCGATACTGCTGTATACACAATAACTGATTGTATATATTGGATATAGTCGTATATGAGTGTGCTTTTTTGCCGAAAAATGATGTCCTATTCTTCGCGTAAAGCCACTAAAATACCGGTATACACGGATGTTTTGAGTTGCATAGATTGCACAATAAAATCTGAATTTTCGATGTGATTCTCAGCGGTTGCATCAATTCATTCGCGAATCTCTATAGTTGACCACGATAGCTTTATTGAAGTGTTGGCTTGCTCTAAGTAGCATCACAGGTTACACACTTGGGAAAGTTGACCTGGTCAAGTCCAGGTTCTGTCGCTTACCTCTTTAAAATTGCCAGATAAATCCGATTGTAGGACCATCCTGAGCGATGTCATAGACATAACCACCTTCATCATAATCAACGTCAAGATAGCGATACCCAATAGTTGTGGAAAATCCTTCCATCCACTGATAACCAAGGTTTAAATTTGCATCCCACATCAAGTCTGAACCGACACCGAACCCGCCAACAGTGAACGCACCACTCATAAAAAACTTCGATTCTCCTAGAGGAGTTCTACACCTCAGACCAATAATCGGATCAAACCAATCCTCCTTATTGGAAATTTTACCTGCTGGAAGCAGACCAGAGCTGACTGAAAGTTCTGAGTCAACAGACCAGTATCTGATTCCTCCAAGGAGATCCAGAAAACGTCCCTGACCCTCTTGCAATCTGTAAAATCCTGAGGCGGTAATAATCCATGACTTCGTTCGGGAGGCGAGTGTCGAGAAATATGGCCCTGGAGTCGCTCCGTCTATTTCAATATCCGTATAGACAATATCAGTGATGATTCCGAAATTTCTCTTTCGGGCTTCTCCGACCAGCATAAAAGCGCCATTTATATTGCCTAAAACGTCGTCATAAAAATCAATATCGATTTCCGCTGGTGGAAGGTTGGGAAATGTGCCCACTTGACCGGATTGTCCTGCTAACCATCCATATGGTGCCAGCTGAAACTCCCAGTTATCAGCGTCAGCACCGATAGCATGAGCAGACAGTAAACAAGAGAAAGAAAATAGGGAAAAACCGAGCACTCCTATTGTTAATAATCTGTCGATAATTGGCATTGTGTCCTCTACATGTAAGTGTTTTTATCTGATTTTCCGGTGCAATATATTTTTGACAAAAAGGTATACCTCATGCTGCGACTGTTCCCATTTCCTTTATAAGGCTTCAAAAACTGGCCAGACGCTGAATGGTCCAGAAAGCTGCGGCACTGCCGATAATGTATGGTGGCACGTTTGAGATCCAAGTCATTCTAGGTAAACTGATACGGTTAATGATTGCTCTATCTCCGCGCGCAAACTTGTAAGCTTGACGGAGAGAAAGACGATTACCGAACAACCCTGCATCCATTGACAGAGCCGTATGGAGATGTGAATCTCCCCAGAGCGGCCTTTCCGGAATTCCTCTCTTAGTAGCATAGGGGGAATAAGCCTTACCAGTATATGCTGTGGTTACATTGTTTATCGTTGCTATGCCCACCGCTGTAGCCTCATCTAATGCTGTAACCAAAAAACTCCTCTTAAGATTTCCATCCATCTCTATCGCCTGATATCGAACTACTTGAGTTGGTTAAGAATGGTCTGGTCGATACGTGAAACAGGCTGCCTGCTTTTTTGTAAGCTTCATTCTTGAATTAATTCCCCAGCCTGATCCTTCCAGGATTGTACTTATATCTCTCTTCGTCAGCTTGTAATAGGCAGCAATGCCAGTTGGTATGGCTATCAGGGCAGCAAGGATAAGCAGGGCAAAGATGACTGTCTTGATGTGTAAACTTGCAAGAGTTTTAGTGATAAAGGCAAATGAGGAACCAATGGCAGCCACAGCAAAACCTCCTCCTGCAAGCAGTCCGGCAGAAGCCCCCTCTTTTTTTTTCTTATCCTTTGATTTTGTATCTTTATTAAATAATCGTTCTTCTGCTTTAGAAGAAAATTCTTCCAAACGTGAAAAGAAAGCGCGGCTGATACGTACAAAAGGATCCATCATCGCTTCGGAGATGCTGACAGGATTTTCGACAATATCAACAACTTTGGCATGCAGTTCATTGCCGTTAATATCATTGAATATCCCCCATTTATTCAGGTGAATATTTCCGCGGCTCCCCGCAGTAACCGGCACTGCAATTTCACATATTATTTCATTATCTGCTCCATAGAGTTCACAATAAATAACAAAAA
>DAOVUU010000207.1 GCA_030632405.1 Desulfobulbaceae bacterium
GTAGAGTACATTAATGGAAAGAAGCAGTCCTTTGATCTGTGAATAGAATAATAATGCGGGATGAGCTCCGAAAAGTGTGAGCCCCACAACAAGAGCGACCAGCCAGCCGACGGATCCGGCCCGGGTGCCGCTCCAGTTGTAAATTATCATCAAGACTAAAACGGCCAGGATAGGCGAAAAGGCCAGAATCCATTTTATATAGAAAAAACTCATGATAAGAGCCCAAAGGTAACGCTTAAAGCCATATTGCAGACGGGAAGAAACGAACTAGACTAATTGCAGAACCAGAAATATTCAAGCCAAACATTATGCGTCTTTGTATATAATGAAAATTTACGAGCTGCACGACAGCATGGAACAGCCGGGCCGGTTACGGGCCCATTCAGGGCGTTTTTCGGCGAACGTTTCATTTTCAGGCTGTTCATCGTAGGGGTGACGGAAAACTTCAAGTAACTCGCTGACCATTGAGGGATCACCGTTTTCTGCCTTATCGATTGCAAGTTGGGCGATGTAGTTCCGCAGCACATATTTGGGATTAACCCCGTTCATCCGCTTACACCGTTCTTTGATCGACACCCCTTCCTGTCTTGATCTGTGGATGTAATTTTGCAGCCAATTGCCGATACGGTTTTTGTATTCTTCGGTCAACTGCTCCGGCTGGTAATATGCATCGAGTAAAGGGGTTAAAATAGACGTCGTCTCTTTTCTATCAGGATGTATATTAAGCCGTGACAGATTTCTGTAAAAAATGGTCATATCCGTTTCCACCAGTTGCAGGATATCCGTCAACTCACTGATCAACCCGTTATCTGTTTGAGGTTCAAAGCTGTTAAAGCCGAGTTTATTTGCCATCATCTCATTCCAACCTTTCTGAAAAGTTTCAGTATAGATATTGAGGCATTCCTGGAGTGGTACCGTATCATTGATTACGGGGTAGATACTGTTAGCCAGTTGCAGAAGATTCCATTGGCCGATATGGGGTTGATTCTTAAAACAATATCTTCGCCCATGGCTATCTGTGGTGTTTGGTGTCCAGTTGGGGTCGAAATTTTCCAGCCAGCCATATGGTCCATAATCGATGGTAAGACCCAGGATAGACATATTGTCCGTGTTCATAACTCCATGGACAAATCCTACACGCATCCAGTGGATTATCATTTCGGCTGTAGTTCTGCAGATCTCTGAGAACCACTGGAGATAGGTTGCTGTAGATGGTTTTCCGAGATGGGGAAAGTCGGTGCGGATGGTGAAATCAATGAGCTGCTGCAGTAAATTTGTCTCCCCCCTGGAAGTTAGAATTTCAAAATTACCAAAGCGTATGAAGGAGGGAGAAACGCGACAGACAACAGCACCCGGTTCTTCTTTGGGGTGGCCGTCGTAGAACATATCTCTGATGACGGTTTCTCCTGTGGAGACCAGGCTGAGGGCACGGGTTGTGGGAATGCCAAGATGATGCATCGCTTCGCTGCAGAGGAATTCCCGGATTGACGAGCGGAGGACAGCCAACCCGTCAGCACTTCGTGAATAGGGCGTGGCACCAGCACCTTTAAGTTGCAGGGTCCAGTGTTCGTTCCGGGCATTGATGATTTCTCCCAGATTAATCGCGCGACCATCTCCGAGTTGTCCAGCCCAGTTACCGAACTGGTGACCGCCATAACACATGGCGTACGGGTCCATATTCTGAAGCAGTCTGTTTCCGGAAAAGAGTTCTGCAAAATTATTACTGATATCTGTTTGGTGTGAAAGTCCCATAAGTTTCACTACTTCCGCACTGTATGCAAGAAGCTTAGGGGAAGATACTTTTGCGGGACGTACTCGTGTGTAGCACGCCCCATGTACTTGGTGTCTACGGTTTTCTTTAACTGGATCACCGGGTAACTCGTTTACAAACCGATTGTCAAATACTATTGATTCCAGATTTTCAGCATGCAGGGGGCTGTTCATGATTGATTTCCTGTTAAATGTCGTAACTATTCAGGTGGTACCTCAATCTTGGCCAAACCACCGCACCGTATGACACCGCTTCGCTGTTATTTAGCAGTGCTTCAAATTCCTTCATTCGGAGTCTCGTACCTCGCTTACCTGGGACTTTGAAGCATACGAGTGCTATTCGAGAAGGCCAAAATGGACGAAGTTGGAGTGCTGCTGAATAGTTACTAAATGTCTACTTCATTTATTCGTAGACAGTTACAGTAATCATGCCACAGTGTGGGTGCAATATTGAAGGTTGATGCTTCTTTGATGGCGTCTTAAAAAGTCCGATCTACTTTGTTTTAAACCAGCATGAGAAGAGAGATACCAGGATTTGTCTGAGACGTGGAAGGAATCCCATCCTATACTGCTCGCAGACTGTGAAAAATGGCTTTTTACCGCAGTCTCCCAATCTAAAATCAGATCGGAATTTCTGTCCACAGTTTGGGCAGGCCATGAGCATGCCTCCAATATCAAGAGGGAAACGCAGCTTTTGCCCGCATTTACTGCACTGTTGAATTGTGTGTTTGTCCATAGGGGTAAGGAAAAGAGTTGTCACCTTTGGGGGAAATAGGTATCATTTTGTAATAAATCAAAAAGGCCAGAGAGGGAGAAGACAGGGATGATTATACGAGTTCTTATAGCAGGTTTTGCTTCATCCGTTGCCGGTGTCAGTTATCTAGCCGGTATGACAAGAATTATGACTGCACTTCTTCTTGGCTTTGGTGCTTTTGTATCCTTTATTTTTGGATTGCTTTTTCTGTTACCGGGTGACGAGGGACGTCTCTGGTTCCCTGTGTCCGGTGATGCGCCACCATATCCTTTCTTTATTATCGGAACACTGCTTGCGGCTATGATTGTAGCTCTTTACCTGGTGAAGCCAAAGTTCGAAGTCGTTGAGCAGGTTTCAAAGACACATTTTAAGTATCTTATCTGGGGAGCCGGGGGGTATATTTTTACCTTTTTCGTCTCTTCTTTTTTCTGGTTCCCGTCGGATTCCCGGAAGTTGGCCATAGATGCGTCAGGTCTGGCCATTGAGGCATTGGCGGGGACCTGTTTTTTTATCTTGGGGATATCTTGTTCACTGTACTTTTTCTATCGTGCTTCGCGGGGAAGTTCAGTGGAGCGGCCGGATATGATGAGACGGTTTGTGCTTGCCTTTTTTACTTTTTTCCAGCTTGATAAAGTGCCTGCTTTAGTTGCCTATCTGCTTGTCTACGATCCTGATGTTCAGCTGGTTTTTCCAAATCTTGCCGCCCTTGCTCTTTCGTCCTATATTCCGCTTGGTGTTTTTCTTCTCATAACCACCTGGGATACAAAAGAGGGGTAATGTCAGTGGCTGTTAAAAACAGCGTCTCTGAACAGAGGCAGGGTAATTCCGAGGTCCCCCTCAAAAAAATAATCAGAGTGTGAAAGGACTTGGTCACGGTTAAATTCATAGATAACTCCACCCTGTTGTTTTATCCTTTCCGGTATCCCTGCTGCCGGAAAAACTTTTGCAGAGGTCCCAATTACAAGGAGAAGATCGCATGCTGATATCATACTGTGTATCTTATCAAGGTTTTTTACCGGTTCTCCAAAAAGGACAATATTTGGCTTGAGTGGATAGAAACATAGTTGGCATTCCGGTACGTCTCCCACATCGTAATGATCTTTGATAACAGGTATGATGTTGCCGCATTGGAGACAATGAAGGCGCTGGTGATCACCATGGATTTCCAGCACTTTACTGCTGCCTGCTGCCTGGTGCAGGCTATCGACATTCTGGGTGATAAGTCCACTGAGAAAACCGTTTTCTTCAAAATCAGCTAGAACCTGGTGACCTTTATTCGGTTTTTTTCCTAAAAGCGACCTGCCGAGTTTTCTGTAGAGTTGCCATGCCTTTTCAGGATTGTGTAGAAAAACCTCCAGCGTGGCGTATTCATCCGGGGAAAAAAACGTCCAGAGACCGCCCGGGCTTCTGAAATCGGCTATTCCACTGCCAACGGAGATACCTGCTCCGGTGAGAGCAACAGGACAAGAAGCTGACCGGAAACACTCGGTCGCCTCTGACAGGTAGTTATTATTGTTTCGGGTAACTGTTTTCATCAGCGGAGGATTTCCTGGAACCAGAGAGAGATATCTGAAATTTGCTGAGGGCAGACGGCGTGTTCCATCGGGTAGCTCTGATAGTTTACGCTATAGCCAAGCTTGACCAGTTGGGTTGTTGCTTTTTGTCCAAGCTGTTCAGGTACCACCGGATCATGTGTGCCATGCTGGATTTTTATGGGAATCTCCTTATTGGTCTCACTCAAGTTTATGGAATCTATGGTCGCAAAATAGGTGGACATTGCAAGGAGCCCTCCAAGGGGGAGTTTGTGGCTTAGGGCGACCTGGTATGCAACTGCCCCTCCCTGGGAAAAACCGGCCATAATTATCCTTTTGCTTTTAATGTTCCGCTTGAGTTCTCTGGCAATAAAATTATCTATATCTGCAGCTGATTTCATCAACTGCATCGTATCTACCTTCCGGTCAATATTCATCTCCAGAATATCATACCAGGCCGGCATCACAAATCCGCCATTGACGGTGACCGGGATAGAAGGGGCGTGTGGGAAAATGAACCGAATCGCCATTGATTCGGGAAGTCTCAGTTCAGGCACTATCGGCGCGAAATCGTTGCCGTCAGCGCCCAGGCCGTGCAGCCAGATAACCGATGCATCGGGGTCTGGCTGTGTCTCATATTCAATAGCCGGCAGGAGTTGCATAATTTTTTTCCATGTTTTATAAGTTTTCAGCAGTATCCGTTTAAAAAAATTGAAAAATAATAAAAACGGATTCATGGCCGATTTTTGTCCGCTTTTGGCAGTATATTTCTTGATTTTCAAATATTTTCACATCCAATTTGTATCATGCGAGTACCTCGCAAAAACTGATACAAATCAAATGTGAAAATATTAAGAAAATACTACGAAATTTACTGGATGACGCTCCCAAAAGTCACCCATAAATCCTCTCGCAAAATGTAAACCGGACACTACTGATAAATTTTAGAATACAGGTAGCCGTTCAGGCAGGGTAAAACTCAGCAAGAGGGAAGCATCAGACGCTATTTCTAGTTTAAATTGAATAATTATAAAAGGGATTTATTTTTTGTAGTCTGGCTGATTTTATCTCGATCGGATAATAATTATGTTAATTGTATGTTGTCTTCTTGTGACAGGCAAAAGGATGTTTATCTTTACAACCGATGATTGGTAATAATCCGGTCGATTCAGTTATAAACTGCCGGAAAAAAAAGGATTGAGCAACTCATAAATTATGGAGGATTAGCGTGTTACGAATTGGTTTGTTTTTAGCTACGAATATGGCGATATTGATCTTGCTCGGTATTGTTATGAATGTCTTGGGGATTGATTCTCGAAGTAGTTCCGGACTGCTTGTGATGGCTGCTATGTTTGGTATGGGTGGCTCATTTATCTCCCTTGCAATGTCCAA
>DAOVUU010000189.1 GCA_030632405.1 Desulfobulbaceae bacterium
AATTCGTCGAAGATTATATCTTCCCGGCCTTTAGGGCAAATGCAATTTACGAAGGTAAATACCTGCTTGGAACCTCACTGGCAAGACCGCTCATTGCAAAAGAACAGGTCCGCATTGCAAAGGAAGAAGGAGCAAATGCTGTAAGTCATGGCTCAACAGGTAAAGGAAACGATCAGGTTCGTTTTGAGCTGGCTTATATCGGTATAGACCCGTCTTTGAATATCATCGCCCCGTGGAGAACCTGGGATCTTAACTCCAGGCAGAAACTGGTCGAATTTGCCCAAAAACACAATATTCCCATCCCGGTCACTAAAGAAAAACCATACAGCTCTGATGAAAACCTGCTGCACATCAGCTTTGAAGGCGGCATACTCGAAGATCCATGGACAGAACCGGATGAAGGGATGTACGAATTGACGGTTTCACCTGAAAATGCTCCCGACAAACCCACATATCTCGAAATTGAGTTTAGAAACGGTGACCCTGTTTCCCTTGACGGGGAAAAATTAAACCCATTGCCACTTTTTTTGAGACTCAACGAACTGGCCGGTGCCAATGGTATCGGGCGTCTTGATCTGGTTGAGAACCGGTTTGTTGGAATGAAATCAAGAGGTGTATACGAAACCCCCGGCGGAACACTCCTTCGTGAAGCCCATATAGCGCTTGAGACCATCACCATGGACCGGGAAGTGCTGCGTGTTCGCGATTCCCTGATTTCTCGGTACGCTGAGCTTATCTACAATGGTTTCTGGTTTTCTCCCGAAAGAGAACTTCTGCAGAAAACCCTGGATGAATGCCAGAAGACCGTCAGCGGAGTAGTGCGGATGAAACTGTACAAGGGTAATTGTATCCCCGTCGGACGCAAATCAAATTACTCACTCTATCAGGAAAATTTTGCCACCTTTGAAGAAGATGATGTGTATGATCAATCCGATGCAACAGGATTTATCCGCCTCAATGGCTTACGTCTGAAGATCAACGCATTGCAGAAAAGTGGACAGGACGGAAGGATCGCAAGCTACTATGACTGATAAAAATATAAACAAATCGAAAAAACTCTGGGGAGGCCGTTTCGCAGAGACAACTGCTGCTTCGGTAGAAACTTTTACGGCCTCTATTCAATACGATTCCAGGCTCTATAAATATGATATCAGAGGCAGCAAGGCCCACGCAGCGATGCTTGCAGATCAAGGCATTCTCTCCCCTGGTGAACAGGAAGCGATAGTGGCAGGGTTGTCCGAAATCGAACGTGAAATAGAGGCGGAAACATTTGAATTTAAGCAGGAGCTGGAAGATATTCACATGAATATCGAAAAAGCACTTTTAGACCGTATTGGTCCTGCAGGTGCCAAACTTCACAGTGCTCGCAGCAGAAACGATCAGGTAGCAGTGGATTTCAAAATGTACCTGCGAGATCAATGTTCCCAGGTCATAGAGTTGCTTGATGGAATAAATACAGCTTTTGTCAGGTTGGCAAGAAAATACCTTGGTCATGTCATGCCCGGTTATACCCATATGCAGAGGGCCCAGCCGGTACTGCTTGCCCATCACATGCTGGCCTATTACGAAATGTTTCAAAGAGATCGATCTCGCATGATCGACTGCCGCAAACGGATGAACCTCTCGCCGCTGGGTTGCGGGGCGCTGGCCGGCACCGGTCTTCCTGTTGATCGAGAGCAGGTCGCAAAAGCACTCGACTTTGACGGTGTGACCGCTAACTCCATGGATAGTGCCGGAGATCGTGATTTTGCAATAGAATTCACCAGTAACTGTGCCATGATTCAGCTCCATCTCTCCAGGCTATCGGAGGAGCTGGTACTCTGGTCCGGTCAGGAATTTTCCTTCGTCGATATATCGGATAAGTTCTGTACCGGATCTTCCATGATGCCCCAGAAAAAAAACCCGGATATTCCGGAATTAATCAGAGGCAAAAGCGGCAGGGTTGTCGGCAGTCTGATGAGTCTGCTTACTCTGATGAAAGGACTGCCGCTCACCTATAACCGTGACCTGCAGGAAGATAAAGAGCCGGTGTTTGACGCAGTTGATACAGTATCCTCTTCCCTGTCAATTATGGCCGAATTGCTGGACAACCTCACCTTCAACACTGCAACTATGGCGAAGGCAACTGAGGCTGGTTTTATGACCGCAACGGATCTGGCCGATTACCTGGTGTTAAAAGATGTCCCCTTCCGGGAAGCACATGGTATTGTTGGCCGGGTGGTCGTCTATTGTCTTGAGAAGGGGTGTGAACTTGAGAATCTGACTGTGGACGAGCTTATTCAGTTTTCAAAGGCAATCGACAAAGATGTATTCGAAGTACTGAGTGTGGATGGATCAGTTAACAGCAGAATATCAATAGGTGGCACCAGTCTGCAGAGAGTGGAAGAAGCAATCGCTGAAGCAGAAAAACAATTAAGGATCATCTCATGAAAAATGTAAACGGGGTAAGAACAGCCGGGCTCTTTCTTCTCGCTGCGTCCCTCTTCCTTATGGGTGGATGTGGATATAAAAATCGACCGATACCTCCCGAAAATGTGGTTCCTCAACCGGTTGACGATTTACGCTACTCGGTCAGTGACAAAGGTGTCAGGCTCAACTGGTCTTATCCGGTTACAACAATTAAAGGTACGGCACTAACGAAGATTGACTCCTTTGAGCTTTTTCTGGCAGAGATACCCCTTGACAAATATTGCGGCAGCTGCCCGGTTCCTTTTTCTGATCCGATTGACCTGCCGGGTGGAGAGTCTGTTGATGGTGAGGCAAGAAAGGTAGGAGGATACGATTTTTCACTGCTCCAATCAGGACATAAATACTTTTTTAAAATTCGTTCCCGAACCAGCTGGTGGGCGTCCAGCGATGACTCAAATGTCGTCACATTTGTCTGGTTCGAGCCAGCCGCAGCTCCTGAAAAAATAACAGCCGCACCGGGGGACAGCAAGATAGAGCTCAACTGGGAATCAGTGACAACACTCCTTGATGGTCAACCTCTAAAGATGCCGATAAAATATCAGGTTTTTCGCAGCGCAGGTGGAAAAGATTTTGAGAAAGCGGGTGAGCCTCGTACCGATACACGGTTTGTAGATCACCAGGTACGGAACGGGCAAAAATATTTTTATACTGTTCAGAGCTTACTGGTACATGGTGATGAGCTTGTAAGTGGTGGTGTCAGTAAAGAGATTGCTTCAACTCCTGTTGACCTCACTCCGCCTCTCCCTCCCCGGGGAGTAACTGCAGTCTGGACCGACGGGGGGGTAAAAATTTTCTGGGACAAAAGCAGCTCCGTCGATTTTGGTGGATACAGAGTATACCGTCGTGATGCAGACAAGGACAGTTATGAACTCCTTGGCAATGTAGATCCGGCATATACCATTTTTGTCGACTCCCGGGCAAAAGATGATAAGAGGTACTACTGGGCAGTGACAGTCATTGACCAGGCAAAACCGGCGAACGAAAGTACCAAATCACGTGAGGCAACAATAAGGTATTAAAGGAGTATTACTTATGGCCATTTCCTTTCCCATCAACTTTGAAAAAATGAGTGGGTCCGGCAATGATTTCATAGTCATTGATAATCGAAATTCCATCGTTCACCTTGAAGATCAACCGGAGTTTACCCGGAAAATCTGTACGCGCATGTTTTCTGTTGGAGGTAATGGCTTAATTTTCATAGAAAAATCAAATATGGCAGATTTCAGCTGGAAATTTTACAATGGTGACGGCTCCATAGCTGATATGTGCGGCAATGGTGCCAGGTGTGCCGCCCGGTTTGCATTCAGGAACAATATTGCCAAATCGAAAATGGAGTTTGAAACAACAGCTGGAAATATTCAGGCGGAAATCCTGGCAAATGATACGGTTGTGCGTATCCAGATGACCAAGCCGTTCGACTTCCGGCTGGGCCTTTCAATGAGCCTCAATGGCAAAGAGCATGCTGTGGCATTTGTCAATACGGGGGTTCCCCACGCGGTTATTTTTGTTGAGGAAGAAAACACACCGGTGAAAAAACTTGGTCGCAAGGTACGCTTCCATGAGCTCTTTGAACCCAAAGGCACTAACGCCAGCTTTGCAAGAGTCCTCAATGACGGCAGGCTGGAGGTTCGCACCTATGAACGTGGCATTGAAGATGAAACCATGGCCTGCGGCACCGGCGCAGTGGCCGCTGCCCTTTTTGCAACAATGCAGAGAGGAATGGAATCACCGATAGAGATAGTAACGGCCGGTGGAGACGTATTGACAGTTATGTTTGACCTGCTGGACGGACCCGTTGCGGAAAATGTCTTTCTGGAAGGGCCAGTAAGACTTATTTACAAAGGACAATTAACTGCTGAAGCTCTGCTCTAAGTGCTAGTGCAGAAAAACGGCTGTGGTAAAAATATGGAGGAATTATGAAAAAATTTCATGGAGCTATTGTTGCGTTGGTAACCCCATTTATTGATGGCCGGTTGGATGAACAGGGACTTGTTGATCTTATTGAGTTTCAAATTGAAAACGGTACCCATGGTATTGTACCCGTTGGTACAACCGGAGAATCGGCAACTGTCGATTTTGAAGAGCACAATAAGGTGGTAGATATTACCGTAAAAACCGTAAATGGGCGTGTACCTGTTATCGCCGGAACCGGGGCCAATAATACCCTGAAAGCTATAGAGTTCTCTAAAAGTGCAAAAGAGAGAGGAGTAGATGCTGTCCTCTCAGTGGCCCCCTACTATAACAAACCTAACCAGGAAGGGATCTATCAGCACTTCAAGACAATTGCCGAAGCCGTTGATATTCCAATGATTCTTTACAACGTTCCGGGGCGGACTGTCGTTCATATCCTGCCTGAAACCGTTGCCCGTCTGGCAGAAATTGACAATATTATAGGCATCAAGGAAGCCTGCGGCAGCCTGGAACAGATATCCGATGTGATCCGTTTCTGTCCCGATGATTTTATACTGCTTTCCGGTGACGATTTCACCTGCATGCCGACGATTTTTGTAGGCGGCAAAGGGGTCATTTCAGTTGTATCCAACGTTACCCCCCGCGAAATGGCTGAGATGATGGAGGCCGCTCTGACCGGTGATATTGCCAGGGCAAATGAGCTCCATTATAAATTATTTCCTATGATGAAACTTATGTTCCGATGTCCGGCCCCTGCTCCTGGCAAAAAAGTCCTGGAACTGATGGGGAAAATCAAAGATGGCACACCCCGGTTACCCATTACACCGGTCGATGAACCCACTCTCCTTAAACTGCAGGAAGAGATGTCAACGCTGGGAATGGTCTGAGGAAAATGACAATAGTGCGAATTAGCTGAAGGAGATTTTGACTGTGAAGACGGGAGATGTCTATGTGGCCCTGGGCTCAAACCTGGGAGACGGCATGCAAACCTTAGTGAAGGCATGGACTCTGCTCGGTGAACATGATGGCATCACCCTCGTGGCCCTGTCTCCCCCCTTTGTTACGGATCCGGTTGATATGACCAGTCAGCACCGGTTTACTAATGCAGTAGGATGCCTCTCCACACACCATACACCGCAACTCCTTCTTGATATCCTCCTTGAAACAGAAACCGTTCTGGGCAGGACGAGGGATGGTGGCACCACAGGTTACCAGGACCGCATTATTGATCTTGACCTGCTCTACTTCGGCTCTGTAATTCTGGATAATCCGAAATTGACTCTTCCCCATCCGAACCGGGAAA
>DAOVUU010000247.1 GCA_030632405.1 Desulfobulbaceae bacterium
GCAGGCTGAAGCCCTTGTTGGAATCCCCGCAATGGCTGGTAATCATCTGCAACTCATCGATACCCCGGAAGAGATTCTCAGTTCCATTCTCAAAGATATTGAAACATCGCAGTCAACCTGCCACCTGCAATTTTACATATGGGAGGAAGGTGGCCGGGTTAACAGAATAATTGATGCTTTACTTTCCGCTGCATCCAGAGGAGTTACCTGCCGAATTCTACTGGATTCCATCGGCAGCAGACGCTTCCTTAAAAGCAGAACTGCTGCCGCCTTGAAAAATGGCGGAGTCAAAGTACAGGAGTCCCTGCCGGCGGGCATACTGAGACTTTTTTTCTCCAGGATGGATATTCGCAATCACCGGAAAATAGTGGTAATTGATGGTAAAATCGCCTACACAGGCAGTCAGAATATGGTTGACCCCGATGTATTTAAACAGGATGCCGGTGTTGGAAACTGGATTGATGTAATGGTCAGAGTTGAAGGCCCTGTTGTGGAAAGCCTGGCGGGAACCTTCATCAGCGATTGGTTTCTGGAGACAAACGTTGGTCAGTTTCGTTCCGAATCACTCATAAAAGATGTTCAGGCAGTAAGACGTGTCGGAGATATACACCCACGTCCGATGGCCGGCAGTTCTGCCGTGCAGATGGTTCCCTCAGGACCGGGATTCACACCTGAAGCAATCCACAGCCTTCTCCTCACCACCATTTATGCTGCAAGACATGAATTAATCATGACAACGCCGTATTTTATCCCGGACGAGCCGCTGCTGGCTGCGCTCAAGGCCGCAGCACAGAGAGGGGTAGATGTTAAAATCATTGTTCCGAAAAAAAATGATTCCATTCTGGTGAAATATGCCAGCCGGGCCCGGTATGAGGATCTGGTCGAGGCCGGTGTAAAATTTTTTCTCTTTGAAGGTGGTCTTCTTCACTCAAAGACTATCAGTGTCGATCGTACTTTCTCACTGTTTGGCTCCGTCAATCTCGATATGAGAAGCTTCTGGCTTAATTTTGAAGCAACCCTCTTTGTCTACTGCGAGAGCTTCACCATCAACCTCCTGGGAATCCAGCTCGATTACCTCAAACAATCTCAGGAGTTGGATATCATAACCTTTTCTCAGAGAAGCGTTGTGGAAAAATTTAAAGAAAATCTTTCACTTCTGGTATCCCCTCTTCTTTAGGGTAATTTCAGCTTAAATGTACCTACTGCTGCTCTCAGATATCCACGCAAATTTTCCGGCACTCCAGGCCATTGAAGAAAAATTCAGCCTAAACCATTTTGATCATATAATTAATTGCGGTGATTCAATTGTGTATGGTCCCTTTCCCAATGAAACACTCGCATGGCTGGAGAAACACAACACACTTTCAATCCTTGGCAATACTGATAAGAAAATAATCCGATTACTCCGTGGTAAATCTTTTAAGAAACCGAGAAAATTTCAGAAACGGATAATGTATACCTGGACTGCTGATATACTTAGTCAGTCTGGTCGCAATTTTCTATTGACCTTATCAAAATCTGCAACACTTCCATTGCCTGTACGCTCAGCCAAGAACTCCAAGACCCTCATCCACATCGGAATATTCCACGGCAGTCCCACCGCCCATCACGAATTTCTTTTCACCAACACTCCTGACACACGCTTTATTGAATTAGCAGAACAAAATGACAATGAAATCATAATCACCGGACACTCACACACCCCCTATCATAAATACCTGTCAAACACTCATTTTATAAATCCGGGTTCAGTCGGTCGAATGTTCGACGGCAACCCGAAAGCCAGTTGTGCCACTCTGAATATAGATAATGGAAATATTCAGGTGGAACATTTCAGAATCAGCTACCCGATTAAAAAAGTAACTTCAGCAATCAATGCAAATAATCTCCCGGAAATCTATTCTCAAATGTTTTTGACCGGAAAAAAGCTAAATTGATCTTTGCATTATCCTCCTTTTTATTGTTAATATGTTCATCGGCTCCCTACAAGGGGGGCATAAGTACCTTGCGTCATGTCTAACAGGCCACTCGCCATACAACTTACGGTTTTATATGAAATCAAAAAAGAAAACTCCTAACAAAACGGCTGCATCCTCTCCTGCAAAAAGTACCGCGGCAATCATCAGAGATGCTGTTGAATCCTTTGAAAAGACTGAAAAACAGCACTCACCGAGTGCGAGAAGTCGTATTATTGCAAAACTTCTCAATGAAAAACACAAGGAGGAGATTGTCAAATCAGCCCTGCTGAAATATTACTCTTCAGATGAGCTGAAACCTTACCAGGCGGAGCTGATTAAAATGCAGGAACATCTTGAACGAACAGGAAAAAAAATGATTATCCTGTTTGACGGAAGAGATGCCTCGGGAAAGGGCGGCACAATCAGACGGGTTACCCGCTATATGAACGAGAAACGTTACCGGGTAACAGCCTTAGGTAAACCCAATAATTCCCAGAAAACAGAACTGCACATTAAACGTTATATCGAACAATTTCCCCATGCCGGAGAAATGGTACTTTTTGACCGAAGCTGGTACAACAGGGCAATGGTGGAACCGGTGATGAAGTTCTGTACCCAGGAACAATACAGACGTTTTTTAAAGAAAGTTACCACCTATGAAGAGAATTTCATACTTGATGGTGGAAAAACTATTCTTTTAAAACTCTACTTCTCTGTATCAAAAGAGGAGCAGTCCCGCCGCTTTGAAAGGCGCCGAAACGACCCGTTACGCCAGTGGAAACTGAGTGAAGTTGATCTGCAGGCTCAGGAACTCTGGGATGAGTTCACAGAAAAGAAACGGATTCTTCTTCAGAAAACACACAAAAAGAATTCTCCATGGTTCGTTATCCGCTCCGATGACAAACATCTGGCCAGACGTGAAACGATGAAACTTATACTCAGCTCTATAAAATACAGAGGAAGAAGCAGATCACTCGACTTTACCCTTAACCCGAAGATAGTAATCCCCGGGGACATTGAATACAAGTATATGACTAAAGAGAAAAAGAAATACGGAGAAGCACTCAGGTAACCCACCCCTTTAAGGAAGAGGACTCATTTATGGGAAAAAAGACAGAGGACAAAAATGGCAAACATAAAAATTCACAAAGCAAAATACGGCTTTTAGAAGAAACTGCATCTAAGAATCTGCTTACCAAAAAAGGGGACGACAAAACTGCTATCTGGATCAAAAACAAACACCTCGTCTACGAAATCGAGTTAAAAAAACTGCAGATTGAGCTTATGAAACTTCAGAGTTCATTGAAAATAAGCGGTGAGCGGGTCCTGGCAATTTTTGAGGGACGTGATGCGGCAGGCAAAGGCGGCACGATTAAGCGGATTATCGCCCACCTCAACCCGCGGCACACGAGGGTCGTCGCCCTGACAAAACCCAATGAGACTGAGCTTACCCAGTGGTATTTCCAGCGATATGTCACCCACCTGCCCTCGGCCAGTGAAATAGTGATTTTTGACCGCAGCTGGTACAATAGAGCGATGGTTGAACCGGTTATGGGATTCTGCACAGATGAGCAAAACAAACGTTTTCTCAAAGATGTCCCCATGGTAGAGGAGATGCTGGTTAAAGATGGCATTAAACTCTTCAAGTTCTATTTCTCAGTTTCCAAAAACATACAAAATGAACGATTTGAATCGAGAAAAGACGATCCCCTCAAACAGTTCAAGATTTCTCCCGTAGATAACCTGGCCCAGGAATACTGGGATGACTATTCTATCAGAAAATTCCAGATGCTCTCCGAGACAAATCGCACAATGGCACCCTGGACTATTATACGCTCAGACAATAAAAAATTGGCCAGAATCAATTGTATGAAATTCATTCTCAGCCGGATGGACTATGAAGGTAAACTCCCGGAAAAAGAATTCACTCTCGATCCAAAAATAATTATATCCGGTATTGACGAGCTTAAACATATGGAAGACAACCTTATGCACCCTGAAAAACTGCATGGATAAGTGACCGGGCATACTCTATGGAAAAAGAAAGGGGACGTGAATAATTTCACGTCCCCTTTTAAATTTTCTCACCCTTGATGGTGTCTATTTTTCCTTGCCACAGCACTTCTTATATTTTTTCCCTGATCCGCATGGACAGGGGGCATTTCTGCCTATTTTTTCACCTTCTCTTTTAATTGGCTGAAGAGGCTTCTCCCCTTCTCCAGCAGCCCCCTTATTCATCTGCAGCTGCTCCTCCTCCTTGCGTCTTTTTCTCTCTTCTTCAAGGCGATCCACCTCCTCTTCATTGACTACCCGGACCCGTATCAGGCTTGAGATAGTTTGGCTCTTAATAACTTCAATGACATTTCTGAAGAGATCAAAACCTTCCCGTTTATATTCATTCAGAGGATTTTTCTGCCCGTACCCGCGGAGACCAATTCCCTCTTTCAAATGATCCATGGAAAGCAGGTGATCCTTCCAATGGGTGTCCACAACCTGCAGAAGAATAATTTTTTCTAATTGTCGCTGAGTTTCAAACCCATTTTTTTCATCTTGGGCAGCATAGGCTTTTTTCACAAAAGATACTGTCTTTTCTTTTAAATCGTCAGCCTTAAGGCCCTTCAGTTCCACTTCAAGCCAATCCGGTGTATTGTGAAATATCTCGCCCATCCTGGTCTTAAACCCTTCCCAGTCCCACTCAATAGAGTCAACCCTCTCCTGGTAAAATTCCCCAGCTACCCCCTCTGCCAGATCCTCAAGCATATCCTGCACAACTTCCGAAATATTTTCCCCTTCGAGAACCTCATGACGCTGCTGATAGATAACCTCACGCTGCTTATTCATTACATCATCATATTCCAGAAGATGTTTACGGATGTCGAAGTTATGCCC
>DAOVUU010000364.1 GCA_030632405.1 Desulfobulbaceae bacterium
GTAACGGTAGAACAGGTGGCGGGCGAACTTGGTCTCAATTCCAGGAAATTACAGCGCATACTGCAACAAAAAGGCACTACCTTTCTCTCTCTTTTAAATGAAACCCGCATGGATATAGCCAAGGATTATATCCGGGATAAAAATATAGACCTGACAGAAATTGCTTTTCTTCTGGGATTTGCTGAACTCAGTACTTTTTCGAGATCATTTAAAAGATGGACAGGAAAATCGCCCATTCAATTCAGGAAGGCTGCATAGATAAGTCAGAAATATGAATAAAAAAAACGCCCGGATCCTGACCGAATCGGGGCGTTTTAATAACTCAACTGGCAAATGGGCTGTACAGATAAACGCAGATGGAGTTGTTAAACTCTTCATCTGCTTTGTTGCTGTAAATTTCAAGTTATTTCAACGTACCCTGGCACACCGAAATAACTTGAAATTTACGCGTCTCACAGATGATTTCTTTATGCCGGCTTACCGTTCAGCACCGGTATCAGTTAATAGCTTCTGAAAGTTTAGAGCCAGCTTTAAACTTAGCAACATTCTTCGCGGGAATATCGATAGTTTTTCCAGTTTGAGGATTTCTTCCTTTGCGCGCTTCACGTCTGGAAACAGAAAAAGTACCGAAACCAACTAAAGTTACCTTGTCGCCATCTTTCAATGTAGTTGCGATAGCTGCGAGAGTACTGTTTAGAGCTTTCTCAGCAGCAGCTTTAGAAATGTCTGCGGCACCTGCAATATTCTCAACCAATTCCTTTTTGTTCATGAATCCCTCCCCGGAAAACTACTTTTCTAATTAAACAGGACACAGGCTTTACTGTGCTCCCCCCGATCTCTTCTCTAATTCTTTAATAGAAGCCTGATTGATTGTCAAAAGAAAAAAAGACAAAATTTTATTATTTCAATGAATAACTTGTCTCGACAATCCTTTATTATCACGCTTTTACACACTAAGAATCAATCCCACCCTAATTGAATCACTATTCAGAAGCAAGAGCTTATTAGGCATTTAGAAAAAATTTACATATGCCCGAGATCCCCTAACCACGGGGCTTAAGATCAACAAGGACTCTTTCAAAGCCTTCCGACTGAAAAAAATGGGTAATTTCAATGCGCATAGACGACACTGCCAATCGTTCAATATCCTTGCCAGTGGCCTGTATAATGACATCTTTATTATCGGGTTTCACCCGACATCCGAAAAAATCACGGCTTAAAAGAAATTCCTCGTATTTTTCAACCAGGTTCAATTTTCCTTTATCAATATTTATTCCTTCAGCTAAGCGAGTGGCAAGACAGGAATTGGAAAGCTTGTCATAGTTATTTAATTGGTACATTTCAGCAAGGGAGCGAACTTCTTCCTTATTCAAGCCAGCATCAAGGAGTGGCGTTTTTACACCAAGTTCATGAATTGCCCGAAATCCCGGCCTGCAACTTTTGAGATCGTCAACATTGCTGCCATCAAGAAGAGCCGCACAGTTGTTCTTCTCAAGTTGGCGAAAAAACGTCTGATACATTCTTTTCTTACAGAAATAGCAGCGCTCAGAAGTATTTGCGACAAATTCAGGCCAGATGAGTGGGTGAAGCTCCATTTCAAGCCTCATTCCTTTATCAATCTTCAACTCATCCAGCATTTCTGCTGCACTATCTTTTTCTCTTTGGGAAACCAGCTCAGACAAACCGTGCAACACAAAAACCTGCTCTCTGCCGATTGCTTCACAGGCTGCATAGAGCAAAAGTGTAGAATCCACGCCTCCGGAAAATGCAACACCCACACAGTCAAAATCTTTCAGCGCTTCAAGAAGAGCTGCATATTTTTTTTTAGTGTCCTGGGTCAACTCTTTCATTCATCTGCATCTGGGAGAAGTTGGGCAGGTTTGTTGAGAAGAAATTTACCATCTTTCATCCAGGCTTTAAGAGTTTCTGCAATTTCTCTGGCCATGGGTATACTGGACAGCGGCGCTGTGGGAACTTCCTTGCCATTAACTTCAATGGTTCCAGATTTTAACTGGCCATAACTCACTTCACCATATGTTCTGCTGATACCGTTTGAATAATCAAAACCATAGTCAACAACCTGGGTAAAAAGCTCATCATCAGAAACCCCGGTATAAGCTGCCATTTCCGCATTTAATATGGGAATAGGAACTCCCAGGCCAACAGCCAGAGTATTTCCATAACCCAGTATGGAAATTCCACGAATCCAGCGGGCAGACATCTGTTTCATATCACCCTGAACCATCATTGTTCCTGCAGGTCGCACAGGAGTACCATTCTCACGTCTGGGAGCATTAGGATTATGTTGCGTACCGTGCCAGGTCACATATCCAATACCTCCGCCCAGGAATATCCTGGTTCCAACGCCAATTGTCTGATAATGGGGATCATTGAACAATGGACTCAACTCACCGGCACTGCAGTAATTAGCATTCCTGCAATTGGGTTTTAATGTTCCCATATAAGTATGAACAATTTTTTCCGACAGATTCACAGCACAATTGTAGTTCTGATACCCATTTCTCGGATTACAGAGCAGAGCATAGGGGAGATCATCCAATGTGAACTCCTTCTTCATCTTTTTTGCCAGATAACAATCTGTGCCATATGCCTTAGCTTCGAGAAAAACTTTCTTACCAGCTATCAAGTCCTCGATAACGTGCCCGCCGCCATAGCAAAACTCGCCGGGATACACCTTGTTCAGGGGGTCATCCTCAACTGGTTCCGTGGCGCCAATATAGCAATCGACTGCTGCAAGACCAGCATAAGCGGAAACCTTATTGATCCATACCTTGGAGGCTTTAATGGTAGGAGTCATCTGACCAAAATTGAGAAACGCCCCGGAAGAACACATGGGCGAGAAGGTTCCGGTAGTAACAACATCAACCTCTCTTGCGGCGCCTTCCGCACCCTTTGATTTTACAATATCAACCATTTCTTCAGCCGTGACAATTACTGCCTCACCGGCTTTAATTCTGGCATTAATTTCCTCGTAGGTCTTTTGCACTGGTTTGTCACTCATGACTTTTATTCTCTTTTTAGTAGATCCTTCCAATATTGGTAACTGCTTGTGGTGTGAATTTAATTACATTACAAAAAAATAGAATATATCGTGGCGTGAGCGCTTATTCCAGTCCTTTTTTACAACTTGACATACTTTTTTCTTTACCCTACATTCGGGATGTCAATAGAACTTCTTTTCATATCAATAAAAATTAATAAATTATCAGCTTTGACAATCTCGTAAAAATTAATATTTTTCGATGGTGTTGTGAAAAGGTAACCGTTCACCAGAAGCGCCGATTTACGGTAATCCCTAATCTGTAAACATTTACCAGTGCTCCATATTGGTTCATTTCGGACTGCGTAGCATATGCAGTTATATGTGA
>DAOVUU010000219.1 GCA_030632405.1 Desulfobulbaceae bacterium
CCCCGGATATAAGGTGCATTATGTAATGCATCTCCTGGTTTCTGTAAAGGGTATGTCAGCAGCGGAATGTTGCAAGCTGAAAAATTTTATAATTTTTTGTTTATAGTATATAGCAACGACCTGGGCAGTTACGAACGTCTCTGTATCGAAAAATTCAGACCTTTGCTGCTTCCTTCTATGATGATATGATCACCTTCCGTGAAATCCCCGTTCAGCAGGTTTATTGCCAGCTGATCTTCAAGCGAGCGCTGGATTGCCCTTTTAAGCGGTCTGGCGCCAAAGAAGCGGTTGTATCCACTCTCTACCAGAAAGTGTTTCGCCGACTCACGGATAATGAGCTCTATTTTCCGGTCTTTCAGTCGGTTGACGAGTTTTTTGAGCTGGATGTCAACAATTTTCAGCATATCTTCTTTGTCCAGACTGGAAAAAATTATCGTTTCATCTATCCTGTTTAGAAACTCCGGTTTGAAATTACTGTAGAGTAATTCGTCTATGTGTTTATGAATAGAAGCTTTGTCCAGATTATCTTCAGTCATTTTCATAATCAGCTGGCTACCGAGATTCGAGGTCATGATGAGAATTGAGTTCTTGAAATCGACGGTTTTTCCTTTTCCATCCGTCATTCTCCCATCATCTAACACCTGTAGAAGTACATTGAAAACATCGGGATGAGCTTTTTCTATTTCATCAAAAAGAATAACTGAATACGGTCTGCGTCTAACCGCTTCTGTAAGATATCCTCCCTCTTCGTAGCCGACATACCCGGGAGGAGCTCCAATGAGTCGTGCCACTGAATGTTTTTCCATGAATTCGGACATATCTATCCGGATCATCGCCTGCTCATCGTCGAAAAGGAAATCCGCCAGAGATTTTGCAAGTTCCGTTTTACCGACTCCTGTCGGGCCGAGGAAAATGAAAGAACCCAGAGGGCGATCGGGGTCCTGCAGCCCTGCCCGTGCTCTTCTTACCGCATTTGAAACAGCAACTATGGCATCTTTCTGGCCAATGACACGCCTGCCCAATACTTCCTCTGCATGCACCAATTTATCCTTTTCACCCTCGAGCAGTTTGTCGGTTGGAATTCCTGTCCATTTCGCTACAACGGATGCAACATCCTCAGCCGAAACCTCTTCTTTGAGCATCATCTGTTCGGACTGGATTTCCTTGAGGGTCATATTGCCCTGTTCCAGCTCTTTTTCCAGCTGGACAATCTGGCCATATCTGAGCTCAGCCACAAGGCTCAGGTCACCGGCTCTTTCAGCATTTTTTTCTTTTATATGTGCTGCATCAATTTTTTCTTTAATATTGCGTATGTTTTGGATTGTGTCTTTCTCCAGTGTCCACTGGCCTTTTATTGAAATAAGTTCATCATCCAGGTCGGCCAGTTTCTTTTTTGATTCTTCGAGTCGGGCCACGGATGCCTTGTCTGTCTCTTTTTTCAGAGCTTCCTGTTCTATTTCGAGTTTGATTTTTTGCCTTTCCAGCTGGTCAATTTCGGCAGGCATTGAATCAATTTCGATGCGAAGTTTGGATGCTGCTTCGTCAATAAGGTCAATTGCTTTGTCCGGCAGGAACCTGTCGGTGATGTAGCGGTTGGAGAGGATAACAGCGGCAACGGTTGCGCTATCCTGAATTCGGACACCATGGTGGATTTCATATTTTTCCTTAATTCCTCTCAGGATGGCAATGGTATCTTCCACCGTGGGTTCCTGGACATACACAGGTTGAAATCTTCTCTCGAGCGCGCTGTCTTTTTCAATATGTTTTCTGTATTCATCAAGTGTCGTTGCACCAATGCAGTGGAGCTCACCTCTTGCTAATGCGGGTTTAAGCATATTGGAGGCATCCATGGCACCCTCGGTGGCACCGGCACCGACAATGGTGTGTATTTCATCAATGAAAAGTATAATTTCGCCTGCTTTTTCCTCGACTTCTTTCAAGACTGCCTTCAGCCTCTCTTCGAATTCACCTCTATACTTCGCTCCGGCGATAAGTGATCCGATATCCAGGGTGATTACCTGTTTGTTTTGTATGGTTGACGGGATATCACCATTAACGATTCGCTGAGCCAGTCCTTCGGCAATTGCAGTTTTTCCAACCCCCGGTTCGCCTATGAGTATGGGGTTGTTTTTAGTCCTTCTGGATAGAACTTGTATTATTCTACGGACTTCCTCATCTCGGCCTATTACCGGATCGATTTTTCCCTGTCGCGCGATGTTGGTTAAGTTATGCCCGTATTTTTCAAGTGCCTGATATTTTTCTTCGGGGTACTGGTCTGTGACTCTGTGACTTCCGCGGATAGCTGAGAGTGCCTGAAGAAAGTTTTTTTCATCAATACCACGATTAGTGAGGACTTTGAAAAATTCACTTTTCCTGTCTTTGAATGCTGCCAGAAAGAGATGCTCCTGGCTGATATATTCGTCCTGCATCTGCCTGGCGACAGAAAATGAGCTGTCAAACAATTTTTTTAAATTTTGCGATGCGTAACTTTGTCCAACACCCTGTCCCGAAACCTGGGGTATATCTTTTAAAAGTTGATTTATATCATTGAGTAGCAGGGAAGGGTCGCTGCCAAGTTTTTTTAATACGGGGACAACAACGCTGTCCGGCTGCATTAAAATGGCTTTGCCCAGATGTGCGACTTGAATTTCCTGATGGTTGCCGTCCTGGGCAAGTTGTTGTGCTGCCTGAATTGTTTCCTGGGATTTGTGTGTGAATTTGTCAAATTGCATTGTGTTCCTCCCTTCGACGTGGCTGGATAAAAAAGCCCCAAAAGTTGTCTGGCCCTATTTTTGATTACGCTGAGAAGATAAGGATGCAGGGGAGGGGTGTCAAGAAATTGACACACACGGGCTTGTGCAAAAAAAACCGACAGACTTCCAGTTGAAGCCTGTCGGCACAATTCACTTCAAAAACCAACTATCTACTGATTTGAAGGAAGCAAATCAATTCTGAAAAAACATCTGGTTAGATCATCCACAACCACCGGAACCGCATGAACCAGAGCTGCAGCCACCAGCACCATTGATTGGGTTGGTGGAAGTTATGCCGAAACCGGAGCGTGGTCCTGCATCAACAAAATCTACGGTGATTCCACCGCATGTTGTCATAAGACTTCCTTCTACCAAAAACTTGAGAGAATCATTCTCGAAAACCTGATCACTTTCTTTTGGCTCATCCAGAGCCAATCCAAGGGATGGCCCGGATCAGCCACCCTGCATGAGAGCAATACGCAGTGCAGAATCGATACTGTTCTGCTCCATGTACTCTTTTAACTTTTCAACAGCT
The DNA here is from genome assembly GCA_030632405.1 of Desulfobulbaceae bacterium. Classification (GTDB taxonomy): domain Bacteria; phylum Desulfobacterota; class Desulfobulbia; order Desulfobulbales; family Desulfocapsaceae; genus Desulfomarina. The sequence continues at coordinate 3,289 of DAOVUU010000219.1, forward strand.
AAGTCTGTTACATTGAATTCAGACATGAAGTGCAGCCTTAAAATTAATGATAACTAAACCCGATAAACGGGAAAAATCAGGACTTGGTTCAGTACCCTTTGAGGAGTAGCAAAATGGAAATAATCTTCAGGCATTTTATACCGATCCACACCGGAATATATCCTTGTCCCTGGTACATTGTACTTATTTATATTTGCATACAAAGATAAGGAGTGGCAGTCATTAGTCAATCCACCTTATGTTAAAAATATTACGAAGTTTAGAATATTCAAGTTTTTTATTGAATAGGTCCCTGCCGGAGCAACCGATAAAATTTTAAATTACTGTTATTTCCACATATTGGGCTTCGTGGCAATGTTAAAAGTTTTTCGGTAATAAACCCGATGGAGAGGTTTTTATAACCCTGTTAAGAGGGACAAAATGAATAAAAGTTCCGCAAATAGATTGAAAAACTGTATACAGATGTGCAATATGGATAGAATAGAGATAAGGTCATTCAAATTCAATATCAGATCAGCATTCTCCAACAGGAGTTGAGGGAGTGTTATATATTCAGAGGAGTTTTAATATGAAAAAAATTGTCATATCAACAGGTGGTGGTGATGCCCCGGGATTGAATGCAGTAATCTATTCAGTTGTTCATACCTGTTATCGCAGGGGATGGGAGGTATATGGCAGCAGAAGCGGGTATGGAGGTTTTCTTGATATTGATGAGATGGTTCGCCTGACACTGAAAGATGTGGAAGGTATCTATTCTGCCGGAGGCACTATCCTGGGATCGACCAACAAAGGAAATCCTTTCAGCAGGCCGGTCGAAAATCTGGCGGGTGAGATTCAAATAGTTGATACATCAGATAAGATTCTTAGAAATTTTAAGCGGATGGGCTTCGATTGCCATATTGCCATAGGGGGAGACGGTAGTCTTGAGATTGCCCACCGTTTTGCCGAAAAAGGAATGCCGGTAATAGGTGTACCCAAAACCATAGACAATGACCTTGAAGAGACCAGCAGGACCTTTGGCTTTGATACGGCTGTTTCTACTGCGACCGATGCTCTTGATAAACTGCACTCTACCGCTAAATCCCATGATAGAGTCTTTGTTGTTGAGGTGATGGGCCGTGATTCCGGCTGGATAGCCCTCTACTCGGGTATTTCCGGTGGGGCCGATGTTATTCTTCTGCCGGAAATCCCCTTTGATATTGAAGAGGTGTGTAATAAAATTGCCGACAATGAACTGCGTGACAAAGACTATTCGATTGTCGTGGTAGCAGAGGGTGCAGCGACCAAAGATGGTCAGGTTTTCAATAAAGGACAGGGAGAGATGGGACGCGATGAAGTGATCCTTGGCGGAGTCGGGGAGTGGGTCGCCTCCGAGGTACGGAAGCGAACAGACAAAGATTCCAGATCCCTCGTTCTGGGACATTTGCAGCGAGGTGGGTCGCCCACTACTTTTGACCGACTGCTGGCTTTACGCTTTGGGGCTGCTGCCGTCCGTCTTGTAGAAGAAAAGATTTTTGATCATATGGTAGCGTTAAAGGATTCAAAAATGGTAGCTGTCCCAATCGCTGATGCTATCAAAAGGAGAAAAAAAGTGGATCTTAACAGTGATAAAATTTTGACGGCACGTGAAATTGGAATTTGTCTGGGTGATAACCCTAAAAATGACAGTAAGAAGGGAAATGAAGAGTGAGAGAGCGCCGCAGTAACTGCTATCATGAAGCATATGATTTGCTCTACTCCCATTTTGGATCACAGGACTGGTGGCCGGGAGAAACGCCACTTGAGGTGATGGTAGGTGCGGTTTTGACGCAGAATACAAACTGGAAAAATGTTACAAAGGCAATAGAAAATCTGCGGCAGGCGGGAATGCTTGACTACCCCCGACTGCTTGAACTGCCTGTCAACCAGCTGGCAGAATATATCCGGCCCTCAGGGTATTATAATCTCAAGGCAAAGAGGCTGCATAATCTGCTGGAGATGATCAATATCAGCTACAATGGCCAGCTGGATTA
>DAOVUU010000306.1 GCA_030632405.1 Desulfobulbaceae bacterium
GACTGATAATCTCCATGTACAGGAATACAGGTGGGATGGATCTGGACAAAGGATGGGTTGGCAAACCCCGCACCTCGTTTATGGGCCCGCCAGGCGGCAGTAACATTAGAGGCCATTGCATTTGTCGAGAGATAATAGGCATTGCCGTAACCTCCCGTGGCAAGAATAACAACATCGGCGAAATAACTCTCAATTTCACCTGTCATAATATGCCGAACGGTTATACCTCTGGCTCTGCCTTCGACCAGGACAATATCCATCATCTCCCGGCGGTTATACATTGTCACTTTGCCGGCATGAATCTGTCGCGAAAGTGCACTGTAGGCACCCAGAAGAAGCTGTTGTCCGGTTTGGCCTCTTGCATAAAAAGTTCGAGAAACCTGAGCTCCGCCAAAAGAGCGATTGGCCAGAGTGCCACCATATTCCCGCGCGAAAGGAACACCCTGGGCAACACACTGGTCAATAATTTCATTACTGACTTCCGCAAGCCTGTATACATTGGCCTCTCTTGCTCTGAAATCTCCTCCCTTTATCGTATCATAAAAAAGCCGGTGAACAGAATCACCATCATTTTGATAATTTTTTGCTGCATTAATTCCCCCTTGTGCCGCTATGGAGTGGGCACGGCGCGGACTGTCCTGTATACAAAATGTCTGTACCTCATATCCCTGTTCAGCCAACGTCGCAGAGGCTGATGCCCCGGCGAGTCCTGTCCCGACAACAATTACCCTGTATTTTCTTCTGTTGGCCGGATTGACGAGTTTATTCGAAAATTTGTGGTTTTTCCATTTATCTGCAAGCGGGCCTGAAGGTACGCGTGAATTAAGTTCCATATTAAAAACCTTAGCTTGTTTCTGTTAGTGGATATTTAAGGCTACCTTGAGTGATTTCAAGACAGATAAAATTTTACGACGGTCCAGTGAAATGACACCTGTCAATAGGAAGCACCTAGCCCCGTCATGAAATAAAGCGGTATCCCAGCAAAGAGAATAAGAAAAAATAGTGGGAGAATTAAAGTCAATTTAGAAATCACATAATTATATCGAGGATGATTAATACCAAAAGTCTGTAACATGGACCAGAAACCATGACTCAGATGAATGGCAAGGGCGACAAAAGATACAATGTAAAACAGACCGTAGAAAAAACTGCCCAGGAGTTCTTTTACGGTGACGGATATAGGCACATCTCCAGAGGAAAATGTAAAACCGGAAATATGGACAAGAAGAAACAGCAGAACAAATAGGCCTGTATATGGCATCGTTTCAGAGGCAAAGGAATTCTCTACAACCCGGGTTGAGACATTGTATCTTGAGTTACTGACTTGTCGGTTTTCATAAAAGAGATATAATCCCACTCCAATATGCACAAGAAAAATTGCGAGAAAAAGAAGACTGAAGACAAGAACAATCAGTGGATGGCTATGGAGTTCATCCGCATAACTCTGAAAAACCTCGCTACTCATGTAGATTGTAGCGTTTCCAGCTGCATGCGAGAATAAAAACAGCAGCAGCAGCAATCCAGTGGTTGCCATTATCAATTTTTTACCGATAGAAGATTTTAAAAACCTACCAAACCACATATGCACCCCTCTACTTAAAGGATTATGAGTGAAGATCACTTTTTTATCTGATAATAAAGAAATAATTTAAAAAAGAAAGAAAAAATTGTTATTTAGCCTGTACCCACTTGCTCAATTTGATTTTAGAACTAAAATATCGACAAAAATATTTTGTAATTAACCAAATTCATAAAACTAATTTAAAGTATGTCTTATACATCAATTATATTCGACCTGGATGGCACTCTTCTTGATACTCTGACAGATATTGCAGACTCTGTTAATACAGTCCTCACCGTGAATGGATTCCCGACGTATCCGAGAGACAGTTACAAATCATTTTTGGGAGATGGTCTGCACAACCTGATTTCTCGAAGTGTACCGGTCGGTACCGGAGAGAATATTATTCAGAACTGCTGTGAAACTTTTACCCAAATTTACTCTGAAAGCTGGAAGAAAAATTGTTATCCCTATGAAGGGATTGAAATTATGCTGTCCGATCTTTCAGCTGGGAAAATTAAACTGGCAGTATTATCAAATAAGCCCCATGCATTTACCTGTCTATTCGTTGATCACTTTTTCCCAAAGGGTATGTTTGAGATAGTTTATGGCCACAGAGACGGGGTGAATAAAAAACCTGATCCAGCAGGAGCAATTGCTATTGCAGAGATCCTTCAAACTGGATGTGAGAATATCCTTTTTGTTGGTGACAGTGATGTGGATATCCAGACCGGCAGATCTGCGGGTATGGGGACTGCCGGAGTTTCCTGGGGATATCGAACCGTAGCTGAACTTAAGGCTAATAACGCTGAAATCATTGTGAACAGACCGTCGGAGATTGTGGAGTATGCCTTACTTGCCACCTGAAATTTATCCCTACATAAAATATGGTGCCCCGCCTGTTGTAGGTGCGGTAATTGGTTATGTGACCAACAAAGTAGCGATAAAAATGCTTTTTCGGCCTTTAAAAGCCTGGAAAATCGGAGGAATTAGAGTTCCCATGACACCCGGGGTAATTCCATCCAGGCGTCTTTATCTTGCCAAAAATATGGGTGAGGTCGTTGGAGATCATCTTCTGACCAGTAAGGAAATCAGTAAAGGGCTCAGGCAGGATATTTTTCAGGACAAGCTTTTATCCCTTATAGAAGAGCGAATAAAAGAAGTTCTGGAGAAAAATCTGAACACACTGCCTTCTCTTATTCCTGATCAATTTCGAGTCTATTTTGATCTCGCCCGCAAAACTATTATCTATCAGGTAAAAGAAAACCTGCATTCGTTTGTAAATTCTGAACAATTTGCCTCAATCGTTGCCTCTGCTATTGACAGCCGCATTGAAGAGTTTCTTGACCATGAACTGGAAACGGTTCTCTCATCTTCCAGCAGGGAGACCTTTTACACATTCATCGAAAAAAATATGCAGCGGATGTTTGTCAGCCCTGAAATGGAGCAGTGGGTTGAGGACTTCGTTCATCAAAAAGTTCACACTGTTCTGCTTGAAGAAAAAACAGTTGCCGACCTTCTTCCTGAATCCCTGCAGGATCTCTTACTGACAGGTCTTGAAAAACAGACTCCACCACTTCTTAAGAAACTGAGTACCATCGTCAGTGAACCGGATGTTCGTGATAAAATTGTCAATGGTGCATGCGCCGGAGTAGACAATTTTATTGACTCACTTGGATCAATGGCTGATATGGCCCGTGGATTCTTGAATATGGATTCAGTAGAGGAGAAGATCCGTGAATACCTGGTTGATAAAAATGATGATATTGTAACATGGCTGCAATCAGAGAAGGTTCAAGCCAAAGTGATAACAGGGCTAAAAGAACGCAGTTCAGATTTCCTTCATAAACCAATCGCCACCTACGTGCGTGCGGATGATGAAACTGTTATTGAAGATTTCTGCACTCAATTAACGAAACAAATTCTATCTCTTGTGGGTGATGGGGAAGTAACCAGCACGCTTTCACAAATGATCAAATCAAACATTGAAAATTATATAGATTCTGGAGACATCAGGATCAGAGTTGCTGTTTCAGAACTTCTCGGGCAAAAAGAGGTCGGGCGAGGAAAACTGTGGCTCAAAAGTGAAATAGTATCATTAATTAAATCTGATCAAACTCTTCTAGCCTTAGATGCCATGGTTGAATCCATGGCCGAGTCATTGCTGACGAGAAAAATAGGTAAACTGGCCAATATTATCCCTGTTGGAGTTAGAGAAGGAGGGGCTCGATCTCTTAAAAAACTGGCTTCAGCTATGCTTGAAACCGGAGTACCCAGCCTTGTCCGGACGCTTAATATCAGAAAAATTGTGACGGAGAAGGTTAATTCTCTGGATCTGCTGAGACTTGAGAGGCTGCTGCTCTCTATAATGGAAGAACAGTTTAAATATATAAATCTTTTCGGAGCACTTCTAGGATTTTTAATAGGCTGCCTCAATCTTTTGTTTCTTTATGGAATGTAATTAGGAGATTCCCAATGTTTGATTATTCAATTCTTCACTGGACGACTTTTTTATCCGCTGCGGTTCTACTCAATCTCTCGCCTGGACCTGACATGGCCTTCATACTTGGGCAGACTGCAAGCAATGGTCGCCGGGGAGGTTTTGCGGCGATGTTTGGGATATGGACCGGTGC
>DAOVUU010000059.1 GCA_030632405.1 Desulfobulbaceae bacterium
AGAATGTCCTTCCAGGATAATTGTTCGTTCTTTCATGCCGGGGAACTGGGTGATGCTCTGAAATTCTTCACCATAGAGAATTCGGGAATAGATCTCATCGGACAGCACCCACAGATCGTGTTTGACTGCTAATTGAGCTACTTTTTTCAAGTCCTCTTTTTGAATGACGCCACCGCATGGGTTTTGCGGGCTGTTCAGGATAAGCATTTTGGTTTTGGGACTGATCAGTCGTTCAAGTTCTGTCACATCAAAGATGAACTCTTTCTCTTCCAGCAGCGGCAGGGGAACAGCTTTTGCGCCGACATAGTTGATCATCGATTCATATATGGGGAACCCGGGGTTCGGATAAATAATTTCATCGTCTACATCAGCGAGGAGAAGGATGGCGTAAAACATGATCGGTTTACCGCCGGGGGTAATGACTATTTCATCTGCAGTATATGTGACATTTTTTCTTGTGCTGTTGATGTAGTCTGCGTAGGCTTCCCTGGCTTCCGGTAACCCCGTAGAGGGACTGTAGTGAGTATATCCGTCGTCCAGCGCCTTTTTTGCAGCATCTCTGATATTTTGGGGGGTATCAAAGTCAGGTTCTCCAATGCAGAAACTGATGATATCTTTACCCTCTTCTTCCAGTTTTTTCACCTGGGCCAGTACCGAAAAGGCGGTTTCTGTTCCGAGTCTTGACATACTTCTGGCATACTGCTTCATGGATCGTGTGCTCCTTCAGCCTAAACAACCTGTTGATTTAACGGAATGAACTTAAAACAAATTCCTTGTTTTTTATTGCAGTGTTTCTGGACTAAGGTACTCTAAAGTGTTGCCATCAGGGCGTCGATTCCCGCCTGTGCAACTTTTTCGTCCTGATCGGGGCTGCCGGAACTGCAGCCGATACCACCGACCGGTTCACTATCGATAAAAATCGGCAGGCCTCCCGCAAAAATCATGAAACGCCCCTGGATACTTGAGTTGATACCAAAGGCAGGACCTCCAGGTCCGCTGACCTCACCATAGGTGCGGGTTGATTTGCGGGCCGCTCCGGCCGTGAAAGCCTTGTCGATGGCGATGGTGATGCTGGTGATACGTGCATTGTTCATACGCTGAAACAGCAGCAGATTTCCGCCGTCATCGACGATGGCAATATCCATATCAACACCGATTTTCATTGCTTTCTTTTCAGCTGCTATCATCATCAGCTTTGCATCGTCGAGAGTAAGTTTTGGGACACGCTTCATATGTGGTTCCTCCCTGGATTGAGTATGTGTTAAATTGAGTGCTATATAAATTTTTTTTTTGTTTTTTTACAAAGAAAAAATTTGCTGAAGGCGTTTTTTTTCAAATTCTCACCCCGCCACTCCGTTATTGAATTAATCGGTTTTCTATCGTATAGTAGAGCATGAGATTATTATGACCTGGAGCAATCATTACTGTTTGTAAATAATAGAACAGGAGGTGTTTATGCAGATCAAAAATATTCTTCTTCCGATAGATGGTTCCATCTATTCAGATCACGCCACTGACCACGCAGTTTATCTGGCCAAACTCTCCGGTGCCCGTATTCACGCTGTCTGCTGCCATGAATGGCGTAAGTACAGGCAGGACGTTGTTGAACTGCTCGTAAAGGAATTGCAGGTAAATGTCGCGAAACGAGCTGAAAAAATCCTTGAGAGAACGGCTCAAACTATTGAAGAGGCAGGTGTTGAGTGTACCTGCAGGACTGTTTCAGGAGAACCTGGCAAAGTGTTAACTGATCTGGCTAAATCAAAGGAATTTGACCTGATCGTAATGGGCTCACATGGCCATTCCGAGATAATAGGACTGTGTCTCGGCAGTGTTACGCTGAAAATGATTCGCACTATTTACTGCCCGGTTATGATAGTCTCGTAAAGAGAAAGGCTTCTCTTTTCTAAACAGGGACAGTTTAGTTGTAGTTTTCTGCATTTTTATGGCGACTACGGTTGAGGGAGTCCGCTTGTTGAGAATTTTCTTGCGAATATTCTAATATCATGATATTAGAATATTCGGATATACAATATTGTTTACCAGAGGTGTCCCTTTTATGTTTGAATCAGCACGGCAGCATAAAACAACAGATATAATAATTGAGAGAATTCGCACCGCCATTCTTGAAGGCAAGTTGCAGCCAGGTGATAGATTGCCTCCCGAAAAGCAGCTGGGGGAACAGTTCAGGGTCAGCAGACAGACTTTAAGAGAGTCGATACGGGCCCTGGAACACCTTGGTCTGATCGTAATGCGTAAAGGTAACGGCGGTGGTGCCTTTATAGCCGAAGTGGAGGAACGTGTCGTAACGCAGAATCTGGCCAATTATCTCTACTTCAAAAATCTCACCATCGAAAACTTATCAGAACTGAGGCGCATGATGGAACCCCACGCCGCAGGTTGTGCTGCACAACGGATGTCAACGCAGGACCTGAAAAAACTCAAAAAGATCAATTCGGTTACACAGGTGAATTTTGATCTCCAGAACTGGAGTGAAGTTACCAGGAACGAGATTGATTTTCATCGACTCATAGCTCGTCAGACTCATAACCCAATCTTTATTCTGATGCTCGATTTTGTTGAAACCCTTCTTGAGGATTTCAAGAATATCCTCAAACCTGATGAAGAATTTATGAGATCTGTGCTGGTTTCCCATGAGGAGATCTATGAAGCGATTTCGAAGGGGAAGAGGGAGGCCGCCTCACAGGCAATGCTTGATCATGTGGAAAAGGTTGAATTACATCTGGCCAAGTTGAAAAAAAATCAGGCTGGAAGCAGGCTTTGGCAGAACTGTTTGCAGGCTGCCTGATTTTGATAAATGGGAAATGGATAGAGAAAAATTACAGTAACGAAGCAGGTGAAAAGTTTTTAAGATGTCGTCTTAATGTGAGACTACGAATTATTTGATTTAAACAACCTGGAGGAAACTAGAGATGCAGGAAGAACCGAAGAAGCTGAAGTACCATTGTAATGGACAATGGCTTGAATCTAAAACGACAGAATATATGGACTGCTACAATCCATCTACTGGAGAAATTATAGCCTATGCACCACAGTGCACTAAAGATGAGGTAGAAGGTATTATTGCGGCGGCAAATGCAGCTTATCCTGCCTGGTCAGAGACTCCTGTGAGCAAGCGGGTACAAGTTCTTTATCGCATGAAACATCTGATTGATAAAAATTTAGATGAATTGACCCACCTGCTGGCAAAAGAGATGGGCAAGCAGTGGTATGAGGCTATGGGAGACGTTCTGAAGGTGAACGAGGTTGTGGAATTTGCCTGTGGAGCACCCCATTTAATGAAGGGTGAGTCCCTCATGCAGGTGTCTACAGGGTATGATACCGTTCAATATCACCACCCCGTTGGTGTTTTTGCCGGAATCGCACCGTGGAATTTCCCGGCCATGATCCCCCACGGCTGGATGACTCCTATCTGCATTGCCACCGGTAACTGCATTATTCTTAAAGCAGCCAGTTTTGTTCCGCAGTCGTCGATGCGAATGATGGAACTCTGGCAGGAAGCCGGACTTCCGGACGGTGTAGTGAATGTATTTACCGCGGGCCGTAACGAGGCAGAGATCCTTCTCAAGCACCCGGCAATAAAGGGTGTCTCATTTGTCGGTTCGACTAAGATAGGCAAACATATTTATTCTACAGCAGCAGCACATGGGAAAAGAGTCCAGGCACTTACAGAGGCAAAAAACCATGCTCTGGTTCTGAGGGATTGTAAGCTTGAGAGAACTGCCCGGGGGATCATGAATGCCTTTTGCGGATGCGCCGGTCAGCGCTGCATGGCACTGCCAACAATCGTTGTTGAGAATTGCATAGCGGATGAACTGGTAGCCTATCTTAAAAAATTCGTAGGAGAACTGAAAGTTGGGCCCGCCTACGATAAGGAAACAAATATGGGGCCGGTGGTTAATCAGGGGCATCGCGAATTTGTATTGAACTGGATACAGAAAGGTCTGGATGAGGGTGCCGATTTAATAGTAGATGGTCGAAATCCCCAGGTTCCAGAAGGTTACGAAAACGGTTTTTATGTCGGACCGACAATTTTTGACAACGTAACGGAAGAAATGTCGATTGGGGCTGAAGAAATATTTGGCCCTGTCCTGTGTATTAAAAGGGTAGAAAATTTCGAAGAAGGGCTGACTCTGATGAATTCGAGTCGTCATGCCAACGGCTCAGTAATTTATACCCAGAATGGACATTATGCCCGTGAATTTTCCAAAAGAACAGATGGCGGCATGGTTGGCATCAATGTCGGTATTCCAGTGCCTCTTGGTATTTTTGGTTTCACTGGCCATAAAGAATCATTTTTTGGCGATTTGCATGTTATGGGAGGAGACGGGTTTAAGTTTTTTACAGAAACAAAGAACGTAACCGCCACATGGTTCCCGGAAGACGGTGAAATTTCGACCAAAGTCGATACCTGGGATGGAACTATAACATCTTTACCGGAAGAGGAATAATTAATAATTATCGCTCTTTTTCAGCTTAAACCGGCTGCATTCTTATTTCTTAAGATTGCAGCCGGTTTTTTATTTCTATTGCCTTAACGTGAGACTTTTACCAGCCATACTCAGCCAGTTGAGTGAAAAAAATTAATATGGCCCCTAAAAAAATTGCCCCCATGGCGATGGTAGCAAAACATATTTGAATCTGCTCTTTGTATAAGGAGAACAGCTTTCGTGTTGTAGAAAGAGGCTGCGTCAGATGTTTGTTTTTATTGAGTTGAGTAAGATGGTTAAGCGTCTCTGAAAAGATTATCTGCGTTAAAGAAATTGTGTCTGTTATTCCTGCACCGTTTTTCATTGTTGTTCCCTCCATGGTTGTCTGTTTCATAAAAACCAAACATGTTAGATGGTTGTGCTATCTATGACGCCATCGTGACAATAGGTTATAGAAGGACTATAACAGGGGTGGGGTATCACAGAGTGAGCCCCCCTGGATTTAATTTTAAATTTTTTTGACACTTGCTCATTTTGGGTATATGCTCTCAATTCAAGCTGGTAAAAAAGATGACTTTTACGAAACCATCGCGGTTAATTGCAGATAAAATTAAAGGAGATGACATGGAAAAAGGGGACAAGCTTGTGATTGTTGGTTGTAGTGGGTCTGGCGGTCCCGCCGCCATGATGGCAAAAAAATTGATGCCTGATGTGGATGTTACCGTTATTCGTAAGGAAAAATTTTTTATTGTCAGGTGAGCTCTTCCACATGTAGTGGCCGGTCTGGCCACAGATGATTCAATTGTTGCTCCTGATAAAATGCTTGAAAGTGCAGGCGTTAATGTTCTTTGGGAGGAAGTGACTAAGGTGGATGCAGTGCAAAAGGCTGTTTTCGTATCCAGTGGAGAAAAGTTTAAATATGACAAGTTGTTCCTGGCCACCGGCTCCAGTTCGTTTGTACCCCCGATCGAAGGTAAGGACCTTGAGGGGGTCATGACCCTGCGCGGGCTTCCGGATGCTGAAAAAATCAAATATCATTTAGCGGGGAAAAAGGTTAAAAATATTGCATTTATTGGAGCTGGTTTTATCAGCATGGAAATCGCTTCACTGTTAGCGGAAACTAATCCCGATACATTTAATATCACAGTGATAGAACTGATGGATTGGCCCCTTCCTCTTATGCTGGATAAAGATATGTCTAGCTTTGTCAGAGAATATCTTGAGGAAAAAGGACTGAACATACGGACTGGAGAAAAAGTTGAAAAACTGATCGGCCGGGATGGGCAGGTTGCAGGAGTAGAATTGTCATCCGGGGAAACCCTTGATGCGGATATGGTTTTTATGAATGTAGGTGTTCGGCCAAACATTGGACTTGCCAAGGAGATCGGACTGGAGATGGGGCAGTTCGGCATAAAAGTAAACACCTTTCAGGAAACATCAGATCCGGATATTCTGGCTGGCGGTGACTGTGTTGAAAAATTTAATTTCATCACGGGGAAACCTACACCGGGACAGCTCAGGGGGCCTGCTGTTATACAGGGACGGCTGGCGGCAAAACGGCTTGCGGGCTATGATATCGAATTCCCCGGCGTGCTGGATGCCGGCGGCTGTAAAATGTTTGATATGGTAATTGCCGCTACCGGCTTCACAGAAGAAAACGCAGTTAAAGAAGGTTTTGAAACAGTAAGTGCAGTAGTTGATTCGAGAAGTAAACATGGAATGATTCCCGGTATGAAACCGTGGAAGATTAAGCTGGTTTTTGACAAAAAAACTGAGAAATTGATTGGTGGTCAGATTGTCAGCCATGCCATTGCACCGGCAAGAGAGATTGATGCTGTCACCGCATTTATCCTTGGTGGTAACACAATCCGGGAGCTGACAACTTTTACATCTGCCTGTAATCCGGATATTTCCTGCGAGCCGAGCATGGAACCCATTACTATTGCTGCTGAGCAGGCTCTGCAAAAGTTGAAGTAATCCTGGACGGGCGATACCCGCAACCCATAAGCTCTATTATTTCACCACAGAGGACACAGAGAGCACAGAGAAGACAAAAAGAAATTCTTTTCTCTGTGCTCTCTGTGTTCTCTGTGGTTTAAGCTTTTTTCCCGTTTACCGGGGAGTTGGGTATTAAGTGTCGTCTATCCTGTTTTTTTATGGGGGATGGTTGCAAGTATGGCCTTTATTTCATGTTTATTAAAGGTATAGGTATCCCGGCAGAATTGGCAGTGGACTTCTGCTTTGCCCTCTTTTTGCAGAAGTTGTAGCAGGTCGTCATAGCCAAGAGAGAGGAGTGCACTCTCCATTTTCGTTTTGCTGCAACTGCAGGAGTAGAACAATTTGGATTGGCCCGTTTTTCTATGGGGAACATTTTTAAAGAGAGTGGAAAGGATGTCCCCGGGATTTTTCCCGTCGAGGAAAAACTGGGCTGGAGATGGCAGGCGGTTGATCTCTTTTTCAATATGGGACAGTGAATTTTCCTCTGCAGGTGGAAGTGACTGGATCAAAAAACCACCCGATGCACCAATTGAAGCGTCTCTGTTAATCATCATGGTAAGCGCAATGGCTGAAGGCGTTTGTTCAGATGTGGAAAGATAGTAAGCAAGATCTTCGCCGACCTCACTGGTGTAAAGTTGTATGGTTCCAGGGTATTTTTTGTTATGGCCGATATCTTTGGTTACGGTCAGAAATCCTGCTCTGCCTATTCCAGATGCGACATCAACAGATCCTTTTTTAAGTGGGACGTCTCCATGAGGGTTGGCAATATAGCCCCGCACCCAGCCGTCATAACCCGCTTCGGTAATTATTTTCCCCAAAGGGCCGTTGCCTTCAAATTTGAGCTGGAGAGACTGGCCATCTTTTAACAGGGCGGCGAGTAGAGCAGCCCCTGTAAGTGCCCTGCCAAGAGCAACTGCGGCCAGAGGTCCAACATCGTGCATCTTGCACGCTCTGGAGACAAGGGCTGTTGTATTGCAGGCGATACCAAAAAACCGGCCTGATTCTGAAATAACTCTTTCTAAAATGTCTGTCATGGTTCTCTCTATAAACTGAGGGTAGTGTTGTAGCAGGTGGTTTCGCATCTGCAATATACCGTTAAACTGGTGGAGATGAACAGAAAAAACTATTGATCTCGGACATCTCTATTGAAGTTTACGTTTACGTATTGGTCAGAAAAGGGTATTGTGTCTCCGTGCGCTTGCAGTTTTCAGTCCGTATTTATTCTTAAAAGTCTTCACTAAATGGAGGAGAAACAATGCGTGTACTCTTATTGTGTTGTGCGTTAATGATGATTGCAATCCCGGTTGGGGCAAGAGAAATTGCCGGAGTTGACGTTGCCGAAACGCTGCAGAGTGATGGCGGAACGGCTTTACACCTGAATGGTGCCGGGATACGGAAGAAGCTCTTCTTTGATATTTATATCGGCCAGCTGTATATGGAGCATCCCTCTAACACTACTGAGGGGATACTTGGCGCAGCAGGACAGAAGAGAATGATCATGCATTTTCTCTACAAGAAGGTGGAGAAAGAAAAACTGACTGCCGGCTGGGATGAAGGGTTTGAGGGAAACAGTACAGCGGATGAGCTGCCGCTTTTACAGGAGCGTATTACCCAATTTAACAGCTTATTCGTTGATGTGAAAAAAAATGATGTCGTCGTGCTCGATTTTAGTCCGACAACGGGAACCCGAGTGGTTATTGCCGGAGAAGAAAAAGGAATTATCGAAGGCAAGGATTTTAATGATGCTCTGTTGAAGATATGGCTGGGGAAAAAGCCGGTTGCTTCGGGGTTGAAAAAGGATCTTCTGAACTATAAGAAGTGATGGCATTGTAGATTTTTTACGACGCTACTAAATTTGCAGCAACGAAGTAGATGGAGATTTTTTACGACGCCATCAGATTTCCGGGGCTCCTGAGGGGATAAGACAGACGAAAACAAAATCCTCTTCTCCCCGGTTTTTTATTTGATGTTCTTCATTTCCGGGAATAAAAACAACAGTACCGCTTTGTATATCACGCCATTCCCCTTTTCGATAGACCTGTCCTTTGCCGGAATGGACAAACACCTCATGTTCCCAGTCGTGTGTGTGCCTGAGGGTGAAACCTCCCGGCTCTACGGTAAAAACACGCATACAGAAGTTGTCTGCCTGGTCTTCTTTACCGATAACAACTCGTCCGGTAACACCTTTTGCAGCTTCACTGTCATATTTATGGGTCGGACTTTCCTGGTAGTCTACAATTTTCATTTGTGTCACTTTGTGTTTTTTTTAATTGGTTGATGAGCGGCTTGGTCTCACTTAAGATTGTAATTGCTCAGGGAAAGAATGCAAGAGTCGGGGGCTTAGAGTTTTTTAATGTTACCGGTCACTCCCATATATATTGCGGTGAGGGTGATAATAACCCCCATCCAGTTTACCAGGTCTGTCGGGCGTGAAAAGAAGAGGACATCCCAGATAAATGAGAGTGCAGGCTGAAGTAACAGGATAAATCCTGTAAGAGACGTTCTGATCCTGGGCATGGCATTGGCAATAAGGAGCCAGCCCAGGACTTGACTGAAAAAAGCGAGAGAGAGAAGTATGGTCAGATTATACGTGTCAGGAATGGTAAATGGATCGCCATAGATGGTCATTTTCAGAGCAAAGCAGCAGGTAGTAACAAAAGATATGAGCATCAGGGTGTAGAAAAAAGATGGCTGGTTATGCTGTATCTTGCGCAGGCTGATTAAAAAACCTG
>DAOVUU010000365.1 GCA_030632405.1 Desulfobulbaceae bacterium
GAAAAACTTCTGCAGTATATCCAGCTTGGAGAAAAAGTTGAAGTGACGCTTAATGCGTTTAATAAGCGGATAGAGGGCGAAATTTTAGGTATTGACCCCGTTGCCGATTTAAAAACTAATAACAGCTTTCTGAAAATCAAGATTCCTGCCATGTCGTTTGTTGCTCAGAATATGTCGGCAGATGTTTCTGTGCCGAGCAGCAGCAAGCGCGAACTCAGTGTTTTCAGCCGGGCTGCACTTATTAAATTTCAGGGAAAAGATTTTGTCTACAGTGTGAAAGAGGGCAAGGCAGCCATTCTGCCCGTACATATTGTCGCCTTTTTGGGCGACAGGGTTGCTGTTGATACGGAATATATTGTCCCCGGTATGCCGCTTGTGGTGGAGGGGAATGAACGTTTGCGTCCTGATCAGCCTGTTGTCGTCGCAGGAGAAAGTAACTGATGGATATAGTAAAGTATTCTCTTGAAAAACCGGTTTCAGTGGCGGTTGCTGTAATTCTGATAGTCACTTTCGGTTTAATTGGTTTGAATAAACTGCCGATCCAGCTCACTCCGGATGTGGAGACTCCCAAGATCACTGTTAAGACGATCTGGGGAGGAGCTACACCCCGTGAGATAGAAAAAGAAATTATCGAACGACAGGAAGAGGCACTAAAGGGTTTGCAGAGTCTTACCAAGATGGAGAGCTCCAGCTATAACAGCTTTGGTGAAGTGACGCTTTCTTTTGAACTCGAGACCATTGTTGATGATGCCCTGTTAAGGGTTTCGAATAAGATGAATGAGGTCTCCGGATATCCCGATAATGCTCAAAAACCGGTAATAGATGCAGCTGGAGCAAATAATTCCCCCGTTATCTGGATGGTGGTGAAGCCGAAAGAGGGCAACAAGGAAAACATCACCCATTATCTTACTTTCTTTGAGGATAATGTTCGTCAAAGTTTTGAAAGGATCAAAGGGGTTGGCTCTATTTTTATCTTCGGAGGGACTGAAGAACAACTTCATGTCACTCTGGATATGGAAAAGATGGCCCGGAACAAGATATCAATCAACCAGTTATCCGGAGTTATACAGCAGGCGAACAGTACCATTTCTGCGGGAGTTCTGGGGGTTGGCCGCAAAAACTATCGCATACGGACGATAGGTCAGTTTCAGTCTCCCGAAGATGCACTCGGTGTTGTCGTTTACGATGACGGATTAAAGCGGGTTTATCTCAGAGACATTGCCACCATTGAAAAAGGATATGGGAAAGAGTCTTCCGCTGTCCTCCATAACGGGGAGCAGATAATTGTTATGGGTCTGACCAAAGAGACCGGAACAAATGTGCTGGAGATGAGCGACAAGGTTGAGAGCGAGATTAATCGTCTGAACAGTGGGATTCTGGCAGAACAAGATATCTATATTGAACTTGTTTATGACCAGCGCTCCTATATCAATACGGCCATCGACCTTGTAAAGAGAAATGTCCTGATTGGCGCTCTGCTGGCTGTCTGTGTGCTCCTGGCCTTTTTGCGCAGTGTGAGGACAACTCTGGCGACAGCTGTTGCTATTCCGATTTCAGTTATAGGTACCTTTGTTTTTCTCTGGCTTGCAGGAAGAAATTTGAATGTGGTCAGTCTGGCGGGGATCTCTTTTGCCGTGGGTATGCTGGTAGACAACTCCATTGTCGTACTGGAAAATATCGATCGGCATAGAAAGCTGGGTAAAAAAGCGTATCAAGCTGCTCTTGACGGGGCCAAAGAGGTATGGGGAGCAGTCTTTGCCTCAACTGCGACAACGGTTGCTGTGTTCCTGCCGGTTATTTTCATGCAGGAAGAGGCGGGGCAGCTCTTTAGAGATATAGCCATCGCCATAACATCCTCCATCGTTATCAGCCTGCTGGTGTCGATTTCTGTAATCCCGACCCTCATTAATCTTCTTTACAGAAAAGAGGTCAGGAAAAAGCCGAACCTGATGCAGCGAAGCCTTATCGGTCCTCTGTTTATTTCTATGATGATGGCTGTTTCCGGGTTGTGCCAGAAAAACATTTTCACCCGGCTGCTGACCATTGTTCTCTTTACCTCTCTGTCGGTTGGTCTCATATATATTCTTAAACCGCCTGCAGAGTATCTTCCCCAGGGTAACAGAAATCTTATCTTAAATATTCTTGTCCCTCCTCCGGGCTACTCAGTTGACAAGTTCAAAGAGATGGGGCGTACTATTTACGAACAATCGAAGCCCTATTATGCAGAAGAAGGGAAAGATGGTTTTCCACCGATTAAAGCGATGTTTTATGTGGGAGCGGACAGGTTTACTCTTTTTGGCGGCATGTCCAGTCATGAAACGCGGGCGTCGGAATTGATTCCACTGTTCTCCCGCATTATGAATTCGATCCCGGGGATATTCGGGGTCAGTATCCAGACAGGAATTTTTGAGCAGGGTCTGGGAGCTGGCAGGACAGTTGAGGTTAATGTCTCGGGGGAAAACATTGATTCTATCGCCGGAGCAGCAATGACACTTTTTGGTGCTATACGTCAGAAGATTGCAGGCGCACAGGTACGACCAATTCCATCCCTTGAGACGAGCTATCCCGAAATCCTTGTCATCCCCCATAAAGAGAGACTTGCCGCAAACGGCCTTTCGGAGAAGGATCTTGGTGTCTATGTGGATATCCTGATGGATGGTCGAAAGATCGATGATTACAGCCCGGAAGGAGCAAAGCAGATAGATCTGGTAGCCAAGGGGAATGATACTGAATTTGCTACTCCGGAAGCCATTTTAGAGGCCACAATCGTTAATATTTACGGTGATCTGATAAAGGTTGGGGATGTTGCATCGCTTAAATACAGCCAGAGTATGCCGCAGATCAATCATCTTGAACGCAAGCGGACAATTACCCTGCAGGTTACTCCTCCCAAAGATCTCCCGTTGCAGAGTTGTATTGATATTGTAGAAAGTGAAATTGTTGGTCCATTGAGCAGCGCAGGAAAACTGGAAGGTGTATCCATCTCTATTGGTGGTAATGCAGATAAACTTCTGGAGACAGGTAATGCCTTGAAATGGAATCTTCTCCTGGCCCTGTTGATCACCTATCTACTGCTTTCAGCGCTCTTTGAAAATTTTATTTATCCGTTTATCATTCTTTTCACCGTGCCCCTTGCTGCTGCAGGTGGATTTGTCGGCCTGGTGGCCGTAAGTACATTTATCAAACCCCAGGGCTTTGATATTCTTGCCATGCTGGGGTTTATTATTTTGATTGGAA
This sequence comes from Desulfobulbaceae bacterium, assembly GCA_030632405.1. Classification (GTDB taxonomy): domain Bacteria; phylum Desulfobacterota; class Desulfobulbia; order Desulfobulbales; family Desulfocapsaceae; genus Desulfomarina. The sequence continues at coordinate 3,238 of DAOVUU010000365.1, forward strand.
CGGTGGTAAATAACGCTATCCTCATTGTTCATCAATCCCTGAATAATGTCAGGTACCAGGGAATGGAAGGAGAAAAAGCGATTTCCGGTGCAGTTATGACGAGGATACGACCAATATTTATGAGTGCCACAACGAGTATATTGGCCATGA
>DAOVUU010000345.1 GCA_030632405.1 Desulfobulbaceae bacterium
TAGGCTTCTTCCCCTTCTGAACTATGGGCTCTGGTATGCAGTCCTGAAGTGAGAAAAAAAGCAAGAATCAAGAGGCCGCCTTTTCGGCGCACCCTGCGGCTTACAGATTTTATCAGCGGCAGGGAGAGGGATCGTTTGGATTTTCTCTCACTCAGGAGGAAATCACAGATGAGTAAAATAATAGCGAGTGCCAGGGGATATTCAAACCGCTCCAGGGGAACTTTCTGCTTTCTTTCCATCAGTTCTTCTTTAGGGATGAGCGAGAGCTTCTGCTGATAGACGGTTTCCAGCCCTTCTCCACTGCTGCCCAGCGGAACATAGAGCCCGCCGCTTTTTTCAGCAATGTGCACAAGTGTCCGTTCATCGAGTTTTGAGGTGATAAATTTCCCCTGGCTGTCCTTTACAAAACCCCCTTCCGGTAATGGGATAAGCTCACCCGCCTGGGTGCCCACACCAACTGTATAGATGGTCAGCCCTTGCTCGGCGCCGTCGGCTGCGGCCTGAATAGCATCTCCCTGCAGGTTCTCGCCATCGGTAATAAGAACCAGGATTTTATGGTTTGCACTATTGCTCAGGGTTATCGCTGCCGTGTTAATGACTGCGGCGATGTCGGTTCCACCCTGGGGGATAATGTCGGCTGTCACTGCAGAGAGGGAATGTTCAAATGCGTTATAATCAAGGGTGAGCGGGCACATAAGAAAGGCTGATCCGGCAAAGGGCATAAGTCCTACCCGGTCTCCTTCGAGCTGTCTGACAAAATCGAGAATGGCATAGTGGGCCCGCTCCAGTCGGTTGGGTTTAATATCTTGGGCCAGCATACTTTTTGAGGTATCCAGGGCAAACAGTATATCGATACCTTTACGTTTTACGTCAATCCATTTAAAGCCGTACTGGGGCCGTGAAAGAGCCACAAAGCACATAAACACAGCTCCAATAATGAGGATGTTCTTGATTCGCCGCTTACGGCTTGAGATATTTCTGGTGAGTCTGCTGAGCAGCTTGTGGGCGGCAAATTTTGCCAGCGCAGTCGTCCTGCGTTCGTATAAAACCCGGATGAGCAGTGAGAGAGCTATACAGACACCAAATCCAGTAATCAGCCAGAGCGGTTGGGCGAAATTCATTATTAATCGGCCTTGTTATGGAAGTTTTTTGCGGGCCAGGAAAATTTCAACAGAGAGCAGTACCAGGGCTGCCAGAATAAAGTACCCAAAGAGTTCCTGGTAATGTTCAAATTTTTTAATTGTCCTCGTAGTAGTCTCCATCTGGTTTATCTCTTTATATATTTTTTCAAGAGAAGCTGTATCTGTTGCACGAAAATAACGGGCTCCGGTCAGCTCGGCAACCTTTGTCAGTGTCTCTTCATCGATGTCAACTCTGGCCTGAATAAGCCGACGTCTGCCAAAAGGGTCGGTCACCGGTATGGGAGCCTCTCCCCGGGTACCTGCACCAATGGTGTAGACCTTGATAGCTAGAGTTTCTGCTGCTTCAGCGGCGATAAGAGGAGGGATACGTCCACTGTTATTCATACCGTCGGTGAGAAGGATGAGAATCCGCGACTTGGATTTTTTATCCCTCAACCTGTTTGTTCCGGACCCGATTGCAGAACCGATGGCCGTACCATCTTCAACCATCCCGATCTGCAGGGACTCAAGCCTCTTTTGCAGCCAGTTATGGTCAAGGGTTAAAGGACTGACCAGATAGGGGCGTCCCCCAAAGGCTAAAAGGCCGATACGATCATTGGGACGCTGCTGTATAAATTCATCTACAACTTTTTTCACCACTTCCAGACGGTTGGCGGGCTTTCCTGCCAGGGTAAAATCCATTGCCTCCATTGAACCTGAGACGTCTACCGCAAGGAGGATGTCTATGCCGCTGGCCTCAATTTCTGAAGTACTATTCCCTTGCTGCGGTCTGGCAAGTGCGAGAATTAAAAGAAAAAACACGACCAGGCGCAGAAGGAGGAGAAAAATTCCCGGTCGGGCTTTTTTGGCACTTGCCAGAGACGCAGCAAGGGAAATTGAAGAAAATGTGAGAGCAGGAGCAGCACCCCTTTTGCCAAAAAGCAGGGCAAAGAATGGTACAAGGGTGAGGAGCCAGAGGAGTTCCGGGTGGAGAAATCTCACGGGTTTTCTCCTTTTTGTTCTGGGTTTGGCCTGGTTTTCTCTACAAAGGCGATAATAGCACTCTCCATCATTTCCATGTTCTGCTGCAGAGGAATATGGTGGGCAAATTTTGCCATATCACACTGTTCAAGGCAGGTCTGCAATTCGCTCTTACAGTTTCGTATTGTCGGGTCCGCAGACGATTTATTGAGATTAGTAAGAAATTCCCCCGTAGTTTGACGTGTTGATTTGATAGCAAAACGGGATTCAACATAGTTTCGAAGTATCAGAGAAACACTATTCATATAGCGCAGTGCCAGATTGGAAGAGAGCAGCTGTCTTGCCTCAGTGAGTTCAGAGAGAGCTTTTTCCCAGGGAGGGATTGGTACGGCCATGGGTTTTTTCCTCCTCTTCATCCACAGTGCAACAGCTAAAAGAAGGAGGAGCAAAAGGGTGATGATAATCCCATATAGCAGAGTCCGGGACTGTTTTTGTAATTCCACAGGTCCATGTATGTCTCGTAATTCCTGGGGTTGGCCGGGTGGTTGTGCCTGTTGCAGAGGGGCGGTATTTTGGGGCGGCTGGTTAAGCAGGGTCAGCGTTTCATCGTTGCCCTTGGCTGCAAACACAGTGAGAGGCAGAAGAAAAATAAGCAGAAGAAACAGAAATGGCATGTTTTTCACTATGCATTTCTCCCTTTTCTGGCACCAAAAAAACTGAGCAAAGGGGGTATATACGGGGCGTCCGTGAATAGATTGAGTATATCTATTCCAGCAGATCGAATTGTCCTCTGCAATGATCTCTGTCTGACCTTTGCACGTTCACTGTATTGCTGCCGGATGTCCGGGTCGGAGGTGTTGAGTTCGACCTGTTCGTCGGTTTCTGCATCTTCAAGAGTTAACCAGCCCACATCGGGAAGCTCAAATTCTCTCGGGTCTGAGACTATCACCGCAATGAGATCATGCCGTTTGTTGGAAATCTGCAGCTTTGGCTGCAGGTCATTGAGTGTCTCCTCAAAGTCTCCCTGCAGGCAGAAATCAGAGATGAGGAAGCTGACACATTTTCGTCTTATCACCCGGTTGATAAAATCAAGGGGCAGCTTCAGATCTGTATTTTTTCCCTGAGGGCGGAAAAACAGGATCTCTCTTATGATCCTCAGTATGTGCGTCTTTCCTTTCTGGGGAGGAATATAGAGTTCGACAAAGTCGGTGAAAAGAACAAGGCCTACCTTATCGTTGTTCTTCACTGCCGAGAAGGCCAGAACTGAGCCAAGTTCTGCCATCATTTCCCTTTTGGAGGAATCGGTTGAGCCAAAATCTCCGGAACCGCTGATATCGATCATCAGTATGATGGTCAGTTCTCTCTCTTCTGTAAACTTTTTGATGTGCGGAATACCTGTTCTGGCGGTGACATTCCAGTCTATGGATCGAATGTCATCACCGGGGACATATTCACGCACTTCATCAAAGTTCATTCCCCGTCCTTTAAATACGGACTGGTAGTTTCCTGCAAGACTGTCATTGACCAGTCTGCTGGTGCGAACTTCAACCTGGCGTACTTTTTTGAGGATTTCTTTAGTGAGCTGAGTATCCATGGCAAGGGGGAATATTATGGAACCGGGACA
>DAOVUU010000028.1 GCA_030632405.1 Desulfobulbaceae bacterium
AAAAACAGTTCCAAAGCCCAGGGCGGAATCTTCAGGATGTTCTTTTAGTTTGTCTGCTTTTTTGATTGTAATTTCCACTGTAACCTCTGTTCTGTAGTGTCTATAGTTGATGGAATGGGATTTTTTCTGTGTTTTTATACGCCAGATGAGTTACTGACCCGGGCCACTTGCTTTTCCTGTTTATCGAGATTAAAAAAACATACTATTCTACTTATTAATTTATCATTACGAAATCAAGCATAATGTTTAATTGTATCATTAAATTAATATTTTAGTCCCTTGCTTTTGAGCTTCTGTTATAAAAACGGGGAAAATAGTTTGTCTTATTGCTATGATATTATGACTAAAATTATCAGTTGTCAGTGACTGATAACTGCACACTGAAAATTGATAACTTTCGGTTGCTGGCTAAATATCGATTTCAGCACCGAAGTCCATTACTACAGCTTTTTTGCCAATGGCTTCCACCTGTTTCCTGAATTCATGCGGGTCCGCTTCGATAACCGGGAAGGTATTATAATGCATGGGGATGGCAAACTGGGGATCTGTAAGTTCCACAGCTTTGACTGCATCTGTTATCCCCATGGTGAAATTATCGCCAATGGGCAGCAGCATATAATCTATCGGGGTCATTTCACCGATAAGTTTCATGTCGTAAAAAAGGCCGGTATCACCAGTGTGATAGAGTGACTTTCCATCAATGGTCAGGATAACGCCTGCAGGTTCTCCGCCATAGCTGTTATCAGGGGTCATTGAACCATGATGGGCGATGGTGAATTTCAATCTGCCAAAATCAAAGTTATTTGAACCGCCGATATGCATGTTGTGAGCCCGAAATCCTTTGTCGGCGCAGTAGTTTGCGAGTTCATTGACGCAGATGAAAAGAGGATTCGTCCGTTCTGCAATTTTAAAGGCATCACCTATATGATCACCATGGGCATGGGTCAGGACAATGAAATCTGCGGAAACATCGGTTGATTTTACCGGCGAGGTTGGGTTGTCGTCGAGGAATGGATCAATCAGGATAACGTGGCCATTGGCAGTTGTGATTTGAAAAGATGAGTGGGAAAAGTATCTGAGTTTCATGTTTTCCTCCTGGGTGAGTATTAAATTATATTGTGGATCGCTTATTTTCGGTTAATACCCTGCCGGAATGGCAGGGATGTTCCAAGGCTTTGGTGGCATTAAGATATGGTTCTCATAACTCCGGTTACAGCATCCCCAAAATCTTTACATCCCAGACTGCCACCCAGATCAAGCGTGCGTTTGCCCGGGTCCTGAAGTACCTTGTCGACAGCGATATTGATATTATTTCCGGCTTCAGTCAGGCTGTGTTTACTGTGGTGTTCTCCCAGCCACTGCAGCATCATGGCAATGGACAGAATCATGGAAACAGGGTTAGCCCTGTCCTGGTCGGCAATGTCCGGCGCAGAACCGTGTTGGGCCTGTGCACAGCATTGAGTATCGCCGGCCATTATTGAACCGGCCAGCCCAAGACTACCGGATAATTCACTGGCCAGGTCACTGAGTATATCTCCGTAGAAATTCGTTGCCACCAGTACGTCAAACCGCTCAGGAGAACGAACCAGATGGGCGGTTGCTGCGTCCACCAGTAAATCATCCAGATGGACTTCAGGAAATTCTCTGGCAACACTGTTTACACATTCCAAAAACAACCCATCGGTCATATGAAAACAGTTCACCTTGTGTATGGCTGTGACCTTTTTTCTGCGCTTCATAGCCAACTCAAAGGCGCGGCGCGCAATACGTTCACTGCAGTGTCTGGTAATCTTTCGGGTCGACAGTGCCATATCCGGACTTGGCATTACTTCACCCCAACCGCATGACATATTACGATCAGAGTAGAAACCCTCCGTTGCTTCCCGCATAATCACCAGATCCATTGTTTTACCTTCTCTCATATTGGAAGGTAAAAATGGACGGGTTCGAGCGGGGCGAACGTTGGCATAAAGATCAAGGCCCACACGGAATCTGGCAGATATGTTGATGCCGCCTTTTTCAGGAGCAGGATAATCTGCATGGGATATTGTTCCAAGAATAATTCCATCGCAATTCCCGGCCTTTTCAAACACCTCGTCGCGAAGTGTGGTTCCGTACTTTTCCAGGCTTACAATCCCAGCTTCCTCAAAATCAAAATGAAGGTTCAGGTCGAACCTCTCATTTGCGGCCTGCAGAACTTTCATGGAAGATGCCACAATTTCCGGACCGATGCCGTCGCAGGGCAGAACAAGAATATCCATTATCATCTCTCACTATTTTTAATACGATTATTCATATATTGCATACTACTTCTCATTTTTCCCTCCAGCAAGCTGGATTACATATGGAGGGAGAGAAAAATATTGTAAAGGTACTGCCCCGGTATTACTAGTAAGTGAACGATTTACAATGATCTAACTTTTCCCTCACAGGAGGAATATTTAATGACAAGCCTTGACTCTACCCCTCAGTTTGTTTCAGGGGTATACAAAACAATGAAGCGAAATCTTCGCATCGTCCGGCAGAAGCTGAATCGCCCCCTGACCCTTGCTGATAAAATCCTGCTCTCTCACCTGGATAATCCCGAAGAACAGGAGGTGATCGCCGGTAAGAGTTATCTCTATGTACGGCCCGACCGTGTTGTTCTGCAGGATGTACTCGGGCAATCCGCCATGCTTCAGTTCATGCAGACCGGGCGCGATAAAGTGGCAATCCCGACAACGATTCACTGCGACCATCTGATTGAGGCGCGGGTGTCGGGTGATCTTGATCTCAAAGCATCCAACGCCGAAAATAATGAGGTCTATGATTTTTTAAAGTCCGCTGCCGCTAAATATGGAGCAGGGTTCTGGGCTCCCGGTGCTGGAATTATCCATCAGGTCAACATCGAGAATTATGCCTTTCCCGGTGCTGTTATTCTGGGTACCGATTCACATACTCCAAATGCGGGAGGGATTGGTGCCTGTGCCGTGGGGGTTGGCGGTGCAGACGCTATAGATGCAATGGCAGGATTGACCTGGGAAGTACTCTGTCCAAAACATATTGGTGTTAAGCTCACCGGGGAGTTGAGCGGCTGGACAGCACCAAAAGACATTGTTCTCTATCTGGCAGGTGAGCTGACCGTATCCGGCGGCACAAATTCCATTATAGAATACTTCGGCCCCGGCGCACAATCCATCAGCTGCACGGCAAAAGCGACGATCACCAATATGGGAGCCGAGCTTGGCGCAACTACTTCTATGTTTGCCTACGACGATACTATCGCGAGATACCTGAAAGCCACGGGACGGGGTGAACTGGCGGAACTTGCTGAACAGAATATTGATCTCCTGTCCCTTGACGAAGATGTGATGAAGCATCCGGAAAAATATTATGACCGCGTTGTTGAAATCGATCTATCTACGTTGGAACCCCATGTCGTCGGGCCCCATTCGCCGGACCGTGCACGGCCGATATCAAAGCTTGCCGGTGAGGTTGCGGAGAGTAACGGTGAATTTGTAGACACTATTTCGACGTGTTTAATCGGCAGCTGCACGAACTCTTCCTATGAGGATATGAGTCGGGCAGCTGATCTCGCTGAGCAGGCCATGTCACACGGTATTAAAAGTGCTGTACCGCTGATGGTGACCCCGGGTTCTGAGCAGATACGAGCTACCATCGAAAGAGACGGGCAGATGGCATCCCTTAAGGGGATCGGTGGAACCGTACTGGCAAATGCCTGTGGCCCATGTATTGGTCAGTGGCGCCGGGATTCTGAGACTTCCGGTAAACCCAATACTATTGTTACCTCTTACAATCGCAATTTTCCACGCCGTAATGATGGCCAGCCTACAACTATGAACTTTATTGCCAGCCCCGAAATTACCGTGGCCCTGGCCCTGGCCGGGCGCTTATCTTTCAATCCTTTGACAGACACACTGACCGATGCAGGCGGTCAACCATTCAAGCTGATTCCGCCCCGGAAGGCACCGGATGTACCGGAAAAGGGGTTTGAAAAGGGGGACGCCTCATTTTTTGAGCCACCAGATGACGGCAGTGGAATCGAATTGAAGGTTGACCCTGACAGTCAGCGGTTACAACTTCTTCAACCATGGCCTGCATGGGATGGTAATGATGTAATTCAGGCACCGGTACTGCTTAAAGCAAAAGGGAAATGTACCACGGATGCTATCTCTCCAGCCGGTCCGTGGTTGAGACTGCGTGGCCATCTTGATAAATTCAGTGACAATATGTTCATGGGCGCGATTAATGCCTACAACGAAATTGCGGGCCAGGGTTTGAACGTGCTGACGGCAAAAGAAAACATTTCATTTTCCGATATTGCCCGGGACTATAAAGCCAGGGGGGTTAAATGGATCGTCGTGGGAGACTGGAACTATGGTGAAGGCAGCAGTCGTGAACATGCTGCCCTGTCTCCCAGACTTCTTGGTGGGGCAGCTGTAATCGTTCGCAGCTTTGCACGTATCCACGAATCCAATCTTAAAAAGCAGGGACTCCTTGCACTCACATTCAACGATCCGGATGACTATGATTTGATCAGGGAGGATGATAGGGTTGACCTTGTGAACCTGGCAGAGTTAACCCCCGGCCAGCCTGTCACCTGTGTCGTCAATCATAGTGACGGGACAAAAGATACTCTACAGCTGAATCATACCTATAACACCGCGCAGGTGGAGTGGTTCAGGGCCGGTTCAGCATTGAATCTGATGTAACCATTTCTCGGGAGCTACTGGTTCTGAAAACTTTCAGGTAAAAATTTGTAGAGCCTGAAAGCGGCAATGGAGGAAAAAAAGAGGAGGATGAAACCAGCCAGAATAAGCCCGGATGAGAGGCTGGAATTTTTTGACATCCACCCGATGGCCGGGCCTAACAGAGCAAAGCCGAACCTGACAAAAAGGTTCCTTATGGAGAGCACAGTGGCACGAATGGAGGAATCGCAATTTTGATTGATGAAATTCTTGAGTAATGGTGTTGCATACCCCCGAACAGAATAAAAAAGGTAGAGTGAAAGAAGTGCAGGGACAAGGGGGAAGCAGCCAAGAAAGATGTAGGTAACGGGGATGTAGAAGACAATTAACGTGAGTGCACTCCTGTTGCCGAGAACTTTTACTGCTGCAGCTGCAAAGGCAGCAACAATTGCTACTGTCAGGTTAAGGGTGACCCAGAGCGGTGTTATGGCAATTTCATTAAGACCCTGGTTTACGAAATAGATCTGTGCTGTCCAGGCCATACAGAGAGTGGCAACACCGGTGATGGCAGACAGGAATATGCTGCTGCTCAACTGCTTATTCTTGAACATAGCGTTGTTACAGACTGAAAAAATATGAGAAAAGCCAGGTCGGCCGTGATGTCTGTCTCTTTCAGGTTCAAGTAAAAGCAGGGAGGCAGGAATTGCAAGAGCTGCAATGGCCGCCTGGGATATATAAACTGCGCGGTAGCTGAGAAACACGGCAATAACGCCGCCACAGATTGCGGCTCCTGTTTCAGCAAAATTCCCAAGAGAGGTAATCCTTCCTTCAAATTGCAGGTAGCGGTGTTGGCGACCTGTTGCAGCCAGACTGTCAAATAAAAGGGCAGAATCTGCCCCTGATATCAAACTGCCGCCTAAACCGAGAATGACTTCAGCTAACAGGAATCCGCTAAAGGTTGCAGAAAATGAATAGACCACATAGCCAACGGTACCTAGAATAGATCCAAGTATCATACTTTTTTTCCTGCCGACTATATCGGCCATATAGCCGGAGGGTATTTCGAGGAGGGCAACACTGATTGAATAGATGGCCTGCAGGAGAAAAATATCAAAATCAGTGAGGCCGTTATCGTTATAAAAAAGTGCAACAATCGGCATGATAAGCATCAGCCACTTGGACAGTTTTATAATGTAGAGGTAGTAAATATTATGATGGTAGGATTGTTGCATGGTTGAAATACACACCGGTACTATTTTCTATTTATAAGAAGTTTTTTGTAGTTCTACTTTGTCACATCAGAAATGTATATCTCATAGTTCAGTGTGCCATGTCTGATTATCAGGCTCGTGGGTGGCGATATTTCTTTTGTCCTGGATTTGAAAAAAGTTGCACTCGTGCTGAATAGTAGCTAGGATTCGCCTCACCTACAGGTGAGCGGGGGACAGGTGGGTTATTTTAAAAACTACCTGAAAAAATAACTTCTTATTAAAAATTTATGGGAGGAATCTATGTCTATTACAAAAATCACACGCTGGATGACACTTGGCTTTGCGGCTTCCGCTGCGATTGCTTTCTCGACCCAGGTTGTTGCAAGTAGCCATGGAATTGACCTGAAAGGTAAGACCGTTGAATGGGTTATTCCATTCTCTGAATCCGGTGGTTCGGCGAAATGGGCTCATTTTTATGCGCCGCTCCTGAGCGAGGCATTACCCGGAAGCCCAACCGTAGTAGTAAAGTTTATGCCGGGGGCCGGCTCGACAAAAGGAGCGAACTGGTTCCAGAAACGGAAATACAAGGATGGCACAACTATATTTGGCTCTTCAGGATCTACACAGTTCCCCTATCTTCTTGGCGATCCACGTGTGAAGTATGAATATGGTGACTGGAACGTGGTTATGGCATCGGGCACCGGTGGTGTCGCCTACCTGCCGCCTGATCTGGCCAAAAAATTCGATGGCGATGCCGATGACCTGAAAGGTATCGACTTTATTTACGGGTCCCAGGGCGCGACCCGTCTTGATCTTGTGCCGCTGTTGGCATGGGAGATGCTTGGTTTGACGGTCGAGCCGGTATTCGGTATTAAAGGCCGCGGCGATGGCCGCCTGATGTTTGAGCGTGGCGAAGCCAATATCGACTACCAGACCTCTTCCAGTTACCTGAAGGGCGTTGCTCCACTGGTCAAAGAGGGTAAAGCTGTGCCGATGATGTCCTGGGGCTCTCTGGGTGCAGATGGTGACATTGTTCGAGATCCAACCTTCCCCGATATGCCAACCTTTAAAGAGGTCTGCGAAGCAACAGCAGGCTGTGAAACAAAAGGCGAGCAGTGGGACGCATGGAAGGCTTTTTTTATAGCCGGCTTTCCGGCACAAAAGATGGTGTTCCTGCCCAACGGAGCGCCGGCGGAGGCTATCGCCACCTATACGAAAGCATTCCAGGCAGTCCATGCCCGCCCTGACTTTGCCAAAATATCGGCTGTACGTCTGGGCAAATATCCTCAAATGACCGGAGACATGGCCACTGCCACCCTGAAAAGTGGTACCAACGTTCCGGCTGAGGCAAAAACCTTTGTCTTGAACTGGCTCAAAGAACGCTATGGCGTTACACTGAAATAATCATCCCCACCCCTTTCGCTGAATCGCGAAAGGGGTTCTTTATTTTCAATTCCGCTAGGAGGTTGTCCGAGAATAGACATTTTTCTCAAATCGAGGTTTTTCAGAAAATTAAGCACAGCCATATAAGTGATATCGGAGTCTACGCTTACCTGCGAGCATTATTTTTGTGAAAATAACGAAGAGTTGGGGAGAAATGTATTCTCGGACAGCCTCCTGGGAGGCCCCATGGATCTTCTCGGTACGGCGCTTCCGGCACTGGCGGAAGCTTTTTCCCTGATCCTTCAACCCCAACAGCTCACTTTTCTGGTTCTTGGCGTTCTTCTGGGATTGTCTGTCGGCGTATTCCCGGGACTGGGGGGAATAGCGGGGTTGTCTCTGGTTCTTCCCTTTGTTTATGGGATGGAGCCTGTCTCGGGTCTGGCTCTGATGGTTGGTCTTGTTGCAGTCATTCCTACTTCTGACACCTTTGCTTCGGTTCTGATGGGTATTCCCGGCTCGTCGGCTTCGCAGGCTACTGTACTCGATGGCTTTCCACTCGCAAAGAAGGGTGAGGCGGCACGAGCTCTGTCCGCTGCATTTGCTTCGTCCCTGTTTGGTGGCCTTCTGGGGGCTTTTTTTCTCACTTTTTTCATCCTGATCGCTCGACCTATCGTCCTGGCCTTCGGCTTGCCGGAGATGCTGATGATTACCATCCTTGGCCTGAGCATGGTCGCAATTCTCGCCGGCCGTCTGCCGTTAAAAGGCGTTGCGGCCGCCTGTATGGGGCTGCTGGTAGGCACGATAGGTGAAGCGGATGCAGGTGGCTCTCTCAGGATGTCCAGTTATAGCATTCCCTATCTGACAGATGGATTGCAGTTGGTGATCGTTGGTATGGGAATTTTTGCTATCCCCGAGATTATATCTCTGCTGCGCCAGGACCGGGCCATTTCCAGAGACGCAACGCTGGGCGCTGGATGGTTGAAGGGAGTAAGCGACTGGTGGGACAATATCTGGCTGTCAATACGATGTTCATTGATTGGTGTGATTGTCGGCGTGATCCCCGGGCTTGGCGGGTCGGTTGTGGATTGGATCGCCTATGGTCATACCGTCCAGACCACCGGCGACAAATCCGGTTTTGGTTCTGGGGAGATACGCGGCGTAATCGGCCCTGAATCTTCCAACAATGCTAAAGAGGGCGGCGGATTAGTGCCAACGCTGATCTTCGGTATCCCCGGATCGGGATCCATGGCCATCTTTCTTGGCGGTCTGGCTCTCCTTGGTTATGATGCCGGCCCCCAGCTTATCACTAACGACCTTGATATCACGTATACGGTTGTCTGGTCGCTTGCACTGGCCAATGTCGTCGGTGCGGGATTATGCATCCTTCTTTCACCCGGTATTGCACGGTTGACCACAATCCGTTTTACGATGCTGGCACCGTTTCTCTTCATGATGATAACTTTCGCGGCCTTTCAGTCTCGACAGTCGCTGGGAGATCTGGTGGCGCTCTTTGCAGTCGGTCTTCTCGGTATCTTTCTGAGGCGGTTTGACTGGTCGCGGCCAGCCTTTCTGATCGGGTTTGTGCTCAGCACCCAGGCTGAGAATTTTTCTTTTCAAGCCTATCAGATTGCCATGAGCAAGTTTCGCCGGGGGGCGGATGTCGGGTTGGAATACATCTTCTCACCCATCGTAATTATATTACTGATCATTACTGTTGTCTCGATAATTGTAGGCATCCGGCAGGCTAAATCGATCATGTCCGAGGGAGAGGTTCCCGTGGGCGGGAAACGGGCCCCATTGATTTTTTTACTGATTGTAACCGTATACTTTGTGGTCAGTTACTTCGATGCCGCTGCAATTACCATGCAGACCGATCGTATTTTTCCGATGACAATTGCCTTTGTAGCAACGGTCTCCTGCCTTTTACTCCTTATTCGCATGAGCCGCGCTCCGAACACGGATGTGATATTTGCCGACCGTGAAGCGGCTGGAGAGGACGCCGAAGCCCCGCAAGGGCTGTGGAGGACGTTGGCCTGGTTTGCGATTTTACTGATACTGTCATCTCTGGTGGGTTTTATCCTGGCTCTGGCGATCTTTTTTGTGGTCTTTCTTCGGATACGAGCTGGCAGAACATGGAGCAGGACCCTGCTTCTTGCGGCCGGAGGTATAGCGTTGATATGTATTATGGCAGGCTCTCTGAACAGGGATTTTCCACCAGGGCTTTTGCAAACATTTGTTGAGCTCCCCTGGCCTCTGGGAGGAATATAACCTCAAAGGTGGATTTATGAAACAAACTGGTATTCCTTTCCTCTTAATGCGGGGGGGGACTTCCCGTGGGCCGTATTTTAAAAGGAGTGATCTGCCGGAGGATCCGGCTCGGCTCAGTGAGGTGCTGGTCACCCTGATCGGCTCCGGTAGTCCGCTTAATATCGACGGGATTGGCGGCGGAGCCACGGTAACCACAAAGGTCGCGATGTTGTCAAAATCTGAGGATGACTGGGCGGATATTGACTATTTTTTTGCCCAGGTGAGTGTTGAAGATCATCATGTGGATTACAAGCCCACCTGTGGCAACATCTTGTCGGGTGTAGGTCCTGCTGCACTGGAGATGGGAATGATTGCGCCTGGGGGTGACGAGACCATTATCAAGATCCGAGCGGTAAACACCGGAGCCAGGATCGTTGCAAAAATCCAAACTCCCCATGGGCGGGTTATTTATGATGGTGATAGAGCAATTGATGGTGTACCCGGTACTTCAGCCCCAATTGAGCTGCAGTTTAGGGATGTCGTTGGCGGTGTGACCGGTGCCTTTCTGCCCACCGCCAATCTGATCGACGAGATCGATGGTATTCCGGTAACCTGCATGGATGTGGCCATGCCCATGGTTATTGCAAGAGCCGGGGATTTTAATTTGACCGGTTATGAAAAGTGCTCTGAACTTGATAACAACCGTTCTTTCTTTGATCGGATGGAGTCAATCCGGATTCAGGCTGGACGATTGATGGGCATGGGTGACGTGGCTGCATCAGTGACACCAAAATTCGGTCTTATTGCACCACCAAAATCCGGGGGAACGATCAGCACGCGCTACTTCATGCCTTGGAAATGCCATCCCACCATGGCCGTGACCGGATCACAATGTCTGGCAACTTGTTTGCTGACTCCGGGAACCGTCGCCGACGGTATGGTGCAGCTATCCCAGGAAAATCCTGTAGAAATCACCCTTGAACATTCATCGGGGCAGCTGGGCGTGATAGTTGATTACGAAATCGGAGCGAGCGGCTTCAAACTGAATTCGGCAGGTCTGATCCGAACGGCCCGAAAACTGGCGGAAGGTGAAGTGTTTGTACCTTTCCGCATATGGGCCGGTAATCGGAGATGATTCTACTTAGATATCTGAGTAACTGCTGATTTTTAAAGAGTTTATCAATTAAGATTGGAACATGAAAGAAACAGTAATTAAAGAGATTCAGGATTTTGTCCGAAAATATCAAAATAATAAGGACATTAAGACAGAGTGGGGGATCCCAATTGTTGGTTTTGCAGCAGCGGACGATTCTCTGTTTGCCAAGTTAAAATCGGTGGTGGCTCCGACCCACGCGGCCCCAAAAGATTTTCTTGCGGATGCAGAGACTGCTATTACCTTCTTTATTCCCTTTCCCAAAAGTCTGAGTGCAACCAACACCAAAGAACGTATGAGTTCCAGAGAGTGGGCAGTGGCCTATATTGAAACCAATGAGCTGATTCTCCAGCTCAGTCTCTCTCTGCAGGAGTTTTTTCAGATCAGGGGATATGAGTCGGTCACTATTCCGGCAACACATAACTGGGATGAAGAAAAACTGATCAGTGACTGGTCACATCGGCATATTGCGTACATTGCAGGAATAGGAAAATTTGGCCTTAATAATATGTTGATAACAGAGAAAGGATGTTGTGGCAGGATTGGCAGTTTTATTACTGCTGCAAAGATAGAACCGGATGTCAGGACCAGTCAGCCGGCATGTCTCTACAAATATGATGGAACATGTAAGCTGTGTGCTAAAAAATGTGTCAATGAAGCACTTTTTGAAGATTCCTTTAATCGTTTCAAATGTTATGATATGTTACTGAAAAACGTAGATGAACACAGCTCGGTTGGTTATGCAGATGTCTGTGGTAAATGCCTGGTTGCAGTTCCATGTTCCCATCGTAATCCTGTTATGAAAAAACTTCAGGCGAAAGAAAACAGTTGACCCAGAGATGTGTTCCAGATGAGATAAAGATCAACAAAAACAGGTAGAAGCTATGACAACGAAGAGTAAACCGATTGTATCCTTCGAAGATACATTTGATAAACTTGATATCAGAGTTGGACGGGTTGTGGAAGTCGAGTTGGAGACAGGGACCCATAAGCCGACGTATAAAATGTCAATCGACTTCGGTAAATATGGAAAACGACTGAGCTATGGCCGATTTACACGCCATCCCATGGAAGAGG
>DAOVUU010000106.1 GCA_030632405.1 Desulfobulbaceae bacterium
CTCTGCCAATATCGCAAAGGAGAGAAAACTGGATCCTGTACCTATGAACGAAAAGAGCAGAGCGGCGGCGGCGAGGCCATTACGTTCCGGTTCGGCCAGGGCAAAACCGAAGACCACTGAACCATAAAAGATAAAATCGAGCACAATATCGAGAAAACCACCGCTGTCCGTGGGACCGGCCAGCCGGGCCAGTTCCCCATCAAGACCATCTGCCAGTCGATTAAACAATATACAGAGGAGGGCAAGCCAATACCATTTCATGGCAAGGGCAGGCAGGCAGCAGACTCCCACTGTAAAACCAGCGAGAGTAACCTGGTTGGCCGTAACCCCGTATTGATGTAAAAAACGTGCTCCCCTGTATAAAGGCTTTTTTGCCAGCCGTAAAGTCCATCTATCCAGCACAATAATTTTCTTTTCAGTCCTCTATTATCTTTCGCCTGAATCTTGTTTTTCCCTTGCAACCTTCAGGTTTCAAAAAAGTTCCAAAAATCGCTGTTCTGATTCCGTAGTGCCTATGAGGATAAGGTCATCTTCTCCGTTCAACGGCAATGCCGGGTCCGGACCGACCACCAGCTCCTCCATTTTTTTCAAGGCTATCACACTGCAGCCGGTAGATTCCCTGATATTACTCTTAATAAGTGTTTTACCTGCAAGGGATTTTGGAACGGGCAGGTTAAAAATATTTATCCCCTCGGTGAACATCGAAATCTCATCAGGATTAAGGACATTTATGATACTGTTTGCCCCCATTGAGGCGTAGGATAATACCAGATCCGCCCCGGCCATATGCAGTTTGGCTACGCTGCGTTCATTGGTTGCCCGGGTTATGATCTGAACTTCAGGTCGAAGCTGACGACAGTAGAAGGTCAAATAGATATTAATTGCATCATTATGGGTGGTGATGATAACGGTCCTTGCCTTTTTAACTCCGGCCCTCTCAAGTACGTTGAGGTCCGCAGCATCTCCATTAATAAAGTTATCACCTTTACCGGCGGCAAGAGTGGACCTTTTTTCAATAATTTTATACCCCATCCCCTGTTGCTCCAGTTTTTCTGCAACCGCGAGCCCGACACGGCCACCTCCCAATATTAATACAGAAGCATCGGCATCATGAGAAATATCACAGACGGTAAAAAGATTTTCAAAGGAATCCAGCTGCTCCATAGTCCCGGCAAGAAGAAGTATCGATGATGATTTAATCAATGTCTGTGGTCCGGGGATTTCAAATTTCCCCTTCTCCCACAAACCTATAACGATGGCACCCGTCTTCTGTCTGATGTCGGTATCAACAAGAACCGTCCCCCCCAGCGAGGTTTGAGTAGTTGAAATCTCTGCTATATGCAGCTTGTCGAAACTTGAAACTATATTGATCGCTCTGCCCAGCCCGACAGTGCGCTCTCCCATCAGATTCCCCAACATTTTCATAAACTGGAAAACCCGCATGTTCCCGGGGAACTCTAAAATATCAAGAGAGTGACTGTTATCAGCGCTGCTGACAATAGGAACCATACTTGTAATTTCTCTTACGGTAAAAGCAATGGAGGTATTGATCAGATCATCATTTGTGGCAACCACAAGTGCAGCATTTTCCACTCTGAGGCGAAGGTAAGTATCAGGATCATCAGGCTCCCCCACAACCACTCTATAGCCACTATCATGCAGCTCAATAGCCTGCTGTGAGTCATCGGCCAACAGGACATACTCCAACTGTCGTCTGTTCAGCTTGATAATAAGTTTTTTTGTGATCGGGTCAAGATTTGTTATGATAATATGCCCCGTCGTCTCTACCGGCAGTTCTCTTGGAGCAAGGCTGTCAGACTGTGCCTCGAGCCATGGCGCATAGAAAAACTGAATAAAAGAGAAAGGCAGCATAATGAGCAACAGCACCACTCCGGAAATCAATACCAGAAGGGTAAAAAGCAGGCCGAGATCAGTCGAAAAGGTAATATCGCCAAAGCCTAGAGTGGACATGACAGTCAGGGTCCAGTAGAAACCGGTTACCCAGGAGAACTGCCTGCCCTCATGAAGCATGATTAAATGAAACCCGATGCTGTACAGGACAATAATGGCAATAATAAAAGCAAAGAACTTTGCCAGCAAAACCAAATTTCGTTTGGTGGTCTTGTTTCGAAAGAAATAGAGCAGCTGAGAGGGTAGATATTTCATGATTGCATAGTTATTTGAAGGAAACTTCTATAGACCAAGGTCGCCCATTATCCTAAACTTAACGGACAAAGTCAATAAACGCTCTTTACAGAGCCCAGATCCTCTCTCCGGGATGACATAACTTAAAATGCTTTCCAGGACACGCATATTTCTCATTTCAATTGCTTTCTGTCCATTTTTAAAATAGCCTAGGTCGCTGGAGAATAATCATTTTTCTCAGAAAACAGTGCTAATAAAGAATAAGAGGATGCTTATCCTCTATTATTGTCAATGATAGAGTAAAAATTTAAAATTTCAAGGTGGCCTCAATACCACAGCAGCAAACAGTTCCACGGCTGAATAACAAGGAAAGAAATGAGTACAAAAAAAATAGGTGTCCTCATTGGAGGCTCCGGATTAATTGGTGGTACTATTGTCAACTACTACAAAACCCAGCACTCTGAAACAGTTGATATCAGGGCTCCGAGCAGTAAAAAACTCTCTATCAGGGAAGAAAGCGATATTTGCAGTTACCTCCTGGAGGTCAAACCTGACTTTGTCATAAATGCCTCAATGGCCAACCTTGCATCTAATGGACAACTGGCATTTGAGGTGAATTTTCTCGGTCCTCTCAATCTGGCACGCGCGGCAACTGCACTGAAAATTCCCTATATCCATATCAGCTCAGCAGCATCCCTGCCATCGGGGACCGACCTGAAAGAAGAAGATACCCTGCCGCTCTCCTCAAAGTTGAATAATTACGCCAAGTCCAAACTGATGGCGGAAGAAACCCTGCACCTGATGGCCGAACAGGAGGGGCTTGATTTTTCCTGCGTACGACTCGCTATTGTCTACGGCGCACACGATCATAAAATCCAGGGTTTTCACCGACTCCTTTTTTCCATTGCAGATCAGTCCATGCCTGTTCTCTTTACCAAAAAAGGGACGCTCCACTCCTACTCAAATGCCAGAAAACTCCCTCATTTTATCAACCACATGATCGAAAACAGGGAAGAATTCTCATCCACTACCTGTCATTTTGTCGATAAAAATCCGGTCGATCTGGCAACCCTCATACTGACCATAAAAGAATACCTGCAGCTCAGTTCACCAAGAGAGTTCTATATTCCTTATCTTATGGCCAATGCAGGAAAAAAAGTACTCGTGCTGTTACTACGTTTTTTAAGAAAATTCGGTTTGAAAGCAGAGCTTCCCCCGGAGTTGATGTTTCTTGACAATTTCTACAAATCACAGGCCCTCTCAACAGTACGCCTGAAAGCGTCATCATTCGTTGACCCAGCACCGGAAGAAACTATTTTCACCCAATTGCCGGATCTGATTACCTACTATCTGACCAGATGGAGCCACCAGAACCTTATCACCAGGTATGACGACAGCCTGCAATTTAAAGCGTCGGTTGCAGAAGACTTTGACAACAACCCTGTGGAATTACTAAAATCCATTCACTCCAAAAGCATTGGTCCTTTCCCTGAACTGATAAAGGAATAAAAAATTATTAATGCATATTGATTCTGCAGCAATCATTCAATTTATCAAATATGGGCTGGCGGGAGGATTAGCCACTGTCACCCATATCACCGTTTTCCACCTCACTGCCTGGAAGCTTTTTCCCGCCCTGCAGGAAAAAGATCATGCCGTACGCTTTTTCAAACTTTCTATCCAGAAGTTAAGTGATGCGACCCGGGCCAGAAACTCAATGATATGTAATTTCATTGCTTTTCTCGTTTCCAATATGGTGGCCTATATCATCAACGTCCTCTGGGTTTTCGAAGCAGGAAAATATTCCATTATTATTGAAATTCTCCTCTTTTACGCGGTTTCAGGGATCAGTATCTTTCTCGGAACTCTCTTAATGGGGATTTTGATCAAGCGCTACGGACTACTCACCACATACGCTTTCGGATCCAACATAGTTACGGCTGTCTTGATCAACTACGCAATGAGAAAATTCTTCATTTTTCATGGGTAAGCCAGGGTATGTTCAGATACAGATGCAGGCAAACACTTACTCTATTTTCTCTCCTTCTACTTGGAGCGTCGATAACATCCTGCACTCAACGGTCCGACCAGATCCCGGCGCCACCGGTTGAATTCCCCAATCAGTTTTCCCTCTCTGGAGATGAAACCATTGCTGCCCGGTGGTGGCTGGATCTGAAAGATCCTGAGCTTACCACCCTCATCGAACAGGCACTCTCCGGTAATTTTTCTCTACGTATCGCAAGAGACCGTCTCATAGAGGTAAAAGCATCCGCCAGACAGGCTGGAGCACTTCTCAGCCCTGCCGTTGATGCCAGGGCCAGTGCAGCCACACGACAAAATTACCGGACAGACAGCGGTGAAGAGACCATCCTGCTTGAGTTCGCAGCCTCCTATGAGATAGACCTCTGGGGGCGGCTTGCCGCAGCAAGGGATGCCGCTGTCCTTGACACCCGGGCCACCCAGGCGGATCTGAACACTGCAGCCGTGTCTATTGCCGCCGAGGTAGCCCAGACATGGTACCGTATCGTCGAGACCAGGCTGCAGCAGCAACTCGTGCAAAAACAAAAAGAGACAAACAGTCATGTTCTTGAACTGATCACCGTCCAGTTCCGTGCAGGACAGGCCGGGGCAGCCGATGTCCTCCAGCAGCGTCAACTGGTTGAGACAAATAATGCTGAACTTGCCGGTCTCAGGCGTACTCTTAAACTCTTTGAACACCAGCTTTCCCTTCTTCTGGGCGAGGCCCCAGGCAGCTATACATTCCCCGAAATTTCGACACTGCCTCTACTGCCCCCCCTCCCGGATACAGGGGTGCCAATTGATCTGATAACCAGACGCCCGGACATCAGGAGCAGTTATTTTCAGCTCCAGGCTGCGGACAGACGCGTAGCTTCGGCGGTTGCCAACAGACTGCCAAAACTGAGTATTTCAGCAGAACTCTACAGTTCTGACAATCAGGCCAGCAACCTGTTTAACAACTGGTTCTCCAGTCTCATAGCCAACCTGGTCAGCCCCGTCATCGATGGTGGTTATCTGCAGGCTGAGGTCGAAAAACGTCAGGCAGCCGCAAGGCAGCTCCTGAACCGGTACGGTCAGACAATCCTGCAGGCAATCGGCGAAGTGGAAGATGCACTCATACAGGAGAAGGTACAGATGGAAATACTGGTCAATCTCAATATCCGACTGGAACTTGCAGCCCAGACCGTTGACCATGTTGCGACCCGTTACAGGTCAGGTGCGGAAGATTACCAGCGAGTTCTCCTGGCACTGCTTTCCCATCAGGAACTGCAGCGTAGAATAATCGAATCACAACTCCTGCTGATCAACTACAGAATCTCTCTTTACCGTGCCCTGGGGGGCCATATCCCCCAGGCAGGGGCAATAAGATAATGAAACAAAAACGAAAAAGTAAAATTGTACCTCTCCTCCTCCAGCTTTTCTTTTCTCTTGTGGTATTGGGATGCGGTGCCGCAGTCGCCACCTACTATCTCAAAACCGCACCACAGGCAAAACCGCGAAAAAGAGCCCCGATTCCTTTAACTGTTCAAGTTGAATCGGTAAAATATGCATCCCATCAGGTGGTGATCAATGCAATGGGAACAATTATTCCGGCACAGGAGATTACCCTCAACTCACAGGTAAAAGGTGAGGTTATAGCAATAAGTGAGCATCTGATTCCCGGTGGTTTTATCGATAAAGGCGAACCTCTTCTTACAATTGACCCCACTGATTACAAACTCATACTCCTGCAGCAGAGCAGCGATGTGGCCAGGGTAGAAAGCGATCTTGCCCTTGAAATGGGCCATCAGCTGATAGCCCGGAAAGAATTTGAAATTCTGGGAGAGAAAACATCTGAAGGAGAAAAACACCTCATTCTCAGGCAGCCTCAACTCGATCACAAAAAGGCTACACTCAAAGGGGCTCAGGCCCGGTTGAAGCAGGCAGAACTGGACCTTGCACGGACCCGGATTGATGCACCTTTTAACACAGTCATCCTCTCACGTTCCGTTAATATCGGTTCTCAGATTTCAGCAACTACTCCCCTGGCCCGCCTGGCCGGCACCGATGAATTCTGGCTGAAACTCTCTGTCCCGCTTGAGCAGCTGCGCTGGATTGATATCCCCGGGAACAGACCGTCCAGTGGTTCTGAGGTGAAAATCACGGTACACGAAAACCGCAGCAGTACCGCAATCAGAATGGGCAGGGTGGTTCGTCTTGCTCCGGATCTTGAAGAACAGGGAAGGATGGCGGTGCTCTATGTCTCAATCAAAGACCCACTCTGCAGGCTCCCCGAAAACAGCCATAAGCCCAGACTCCTCATAGGCTCATATGTCAACGCAGAAATTAAAGGAATCCAGCTTAAATCAGCAGTTGCCGTCAAGAGACGGTATATACATAACACTGACACTCTCTGGCTCTTATCTGAAAGCGATACACTCACTCCGCGCAAGATCGATATCACCTTCAAAAACCGCGACTACGTATTTATCTCTTCGGGCCTCCAGGACGGTGAGAAAATTATCACTTCTCCGCTCTCCGCACCGGTCAAGGGTACTTCGGCCATATTATGGCAGCCAGGTAAGAGAATTAATATTTCTCCGCTCTCTGCGCCGGTCGAAGCCCCCTCTGCAGAATTACAGCAGCCTGGCAACAACGGTGGGCAGACGGAAGAGGCAGTGCCCCGTTCCGGTAAAGGCAGAGGAAAGCGAAGGGAGGACAGGCCTTGATAGCATGGATGGTGCACAACAGGGTCACGCCGAACCTGTTGATGATAGTACTGCTGCTTGGCGGCTTCCTGATGTCCTCCAAAATCAAACAGGAAGTTTTTCCCTCCTTTGAACTTGACATCATAAGTATCCGAGTATCTTATCCCGGCTCCGGGCCTGAGGAAGTAGAACAGGGGATCATCCTGGCCATTGAAGAGGCTGTCCAGGGGATTGTCGGCATAAAAGAGATAACCTCCACGGCCCAGGAGGGCAGCGCATATGTCAGAGCAGAACTGCTCGAAGACGCCAACCCCCAGAAGGTACTTCAGGATATCCAGCAGGAAGTTGACAGGATCAGCAGCTTCCCTGTGGATGCAGAGAATCCTGTCATATCTCTGGCAACCCGGAAAAGGCAGGTAATCCGGCTTAATATTTTTGGTGATATTCCTGAACGTGCCCTGCTGGAAACAGCAAAAATGGTGCGGGACAGAATGCTGCAAAACAAAGGTATTACCCAGATTGAACTCCGCGGCGCAAGAAACTATGAGATCACAGTCTCCGTCCCCTTTGAAAAACTCCGTATGTACAACCTTACCCTTGCCGAAGTAGCAGATATTATCAGGATACGATCAATAGAGATTCCCGGCGGAAAAGTTGAAACAGATGGAGGCGAAATTTTGCTCCGGGTCCGGGACAGGCGTGCCTGGGCAGATGAATTTGCCCGTATTCCCATCGTCACCAGTGCGGGCGGTACAGTTCTCTATCTTGAAGATATCGCAGATGTCCGGGAAGGGTTTGAAGATTCAACCCGTTTTGCCACCTATAACAGGATGAGCAGTATACAGCTTCGCATAGACAGAGTCGGCGACCAGACACCGATTTCTGTCTCCAAGGCGGCCCATACGGCCATGGCGGAAATTGAAGCCGACCTCCCCCC
>DAOVUU010000015.1 GCA_030632405.1 Desulfobulbaceae bacterium
CAAGAAGAGAAGGACTGGGATTTCGAACTTGCTCCATTTTATCTATGGGCGATCAATATCGATGGTGATATGGGTATCCGTGGCAGAACCGCCAGCGTGCAGGTCGATTTCAGCGATGTGTGGGACAACCTTCAAGGAGTCGTTACTGTTCGTTTTAATGCCATTTATCGCAATAAATTCGGAGTGTTACTCGATTATAATCATCTCGACCTTGGCAAAGAGACACTGAATAATTTTATTAACATTGATGTTGATTTTAAATCACAGATATTAAATCTGGCAGCAACCTATCGTCTATTAGACAGCCAACACACCCTTGATGGCATTGCTGGAATTCGTTACACCGCATTAGATACAAGTGTTGATTTTAACAATATCGGCTCTAACCTCAACGGTGATAAGGATTGGGTGGATCCGATCATAGGACTCCGTTATGGGTATCAATTAAACGACAAGTGGGCCTTGGCACTCTATGGTGATATCGGTGGCTTTGGAGTGGCGTCAGACTTTACCTGGCAGGGCGCTGCCTTAGTCGATTTCCAGCCTTGGAAGAACGTGGCAATTGTAGCAGGATATAGGGCGATCGGTACAGATTATACGTCGGGTAGCGGTTCTGACGAATTTACCTACGATGCAGTTGTTCATGGGCCAATCATTGGCCTGGACATTCGATGGTAAGTTTCAGGGGTTTTGACAGTTTCTCAGAAAATTGAAACATTGGTTCGTGGCTACTACCCCAAGACTTTTACGATGATGGATTAACTGAAAAAAAGTACCCTATCTACAAATTTATCACGATAACCTTAAATACCAGGTAAAAATGGAACTGAGACTCTCAATTATTTTAAACTTTTAAAGCCGCTATCTTTCAACTGAATAGAGCAGTTCGACACCAGTTGAATCAACAGAGTTTCGTACTTCCAATGAAAATCCCTCACCCAAGTTGTAGTGGAACCGAAACTGACCTGCATTATCAAAGAGGTTAAAGTCATAACCGATTGTCACCCTGTCGGTAAGTCGCCGATCGACAACCAAAGAGACCTCACTGCTTTCACTATCCTTATCCAGGCTGACCCCATCAATCAGCCCTCTGCCTCCAAAACTATCAAGCAAACGGTTCCCCCTGTTTACGCCGAGAAGCAATGCGACAGAACCGAGAATCCCTTCAGTTGAACCGTCTTCTGATATGAAAGGGCGTCCCAGTGCGATATATGAGAGAATATCCCGATCTTCCATTGACGGATCTGAAAACAGCTCAATATTGTAATCTTGAACTGTCCCTGTAATATTGGCACCAACGATGACGTCCGTTGTTCCAGGCGATACCCTTTTTATGGTTTTCCTTGCCTGAATATCCAATACAGGGTTGTCAACAGGACCACTAGTAAACAACATCAGTCCACGAGATATACCAAGAGACCGTTGCCGGAAAGAAAAGGAGCCATCACTTATTTTGATTTCACCCACCGCCTGTATCTCGTGATTATCTGCTCCGGAGATGTCGAGGTTACCGATAAAAAATCCGCTGAACCCGTATCCTTCAACCATAACATCATCTCCGAGAATAACAGTAATATCGAAATGAAATGGGATTCCATCTTCTGATCCCATTTCATCGGTAAAAACCGTATCTCTGGACGTTGTATCTGAGACGATCATTTTTTCCGGCTCAATGCGTGCTCTTGGGATATCTACTCTGCCAGTTATAGTTACACCGCTTGAGTCTGCACGTAATTTCAGATCTGGACGTATGAACACCTGCATTTCTCTCTGATCGATGACCTGAAGATTTTCGCTAAATATCGATAATTCTCCCATCCAGTCGAGGCCTTCAAGGAAAACTGATCCCGTTCCTGTAACCTTCCCATCACCAGAATTAGCCAGCAGGTCAATACTGAAACCATTCTTATCACCTTCTACTCCGAGTGCTATATTTGACACAAGTAACCCCAGATCAGGAATTACTATCTCGCCACCTTCCAGGGCGCCCACCCCATCAAAGAGTGGTCTCTGAATTGTTCCGGCAATAGTAAAATCAGCGCTCAACTGTCCTGAAGGCACAAGCATGTCTCCAGACAGCTGTTTCAAAAACCCAACATTCGCAATATCAACGCGCACGTTTCCTTCCAGTGGGAGCTCTGCCATTGGTAAAGATAAATCGCCAAATTGATCCACAGCTACCTCCAAATCTATGGTGGAGCCATCGACGCTGCTTGAGCTTAACGCTGCTGTCAGTATCTGGTCATGAAGGCGGAATGTAATCTGAGTATCGGCCAGTTCAATTTTACCCTTCACATCATTTTCAGGTAAAGCCACATGGAGCTTCGATAACGTTAATGAACCCGTACCGTTATTGACAACTGGCCCCGTACCATCAAGAGCGATGCTACCAAAGACATCACCAGCCAGCTCTAAGTCGATTATGTTCCAGTCCTTGAGCTTTGATATTTCCAGCTGCAGATCTGAAAGTTCAGCCTGCCAGGATCCCCCAGGAGACCAGCTGGCAACAGCACATATACTGTTTCCGGAGGATGTTATGCAAAGATCACCTAAAGAGATGAGATCCGGCGATATAATTACTCTCGATTTTTTTCCCTGCTTCCAACTTCCATACTCTTGATGCACATAGTTGAGATTATCTATCGATCCTTCCCAACTCCTGTCATCATGGAGTTGTCCGGTCATGGAACTGGTGAGCTCTCCGAGATCAGAAGACGCACCGGCTATAACAGTGTGATTTTCGAGGGCCCCGAGGATTGACAGGCTAAGCGTTTCAATGGTGAAATCATCTCTGCTGAAATTTTCAACTGCAAGCGACAGATCAATCCAACCCTCTTTATCGACACTGCCGTTGGCATGAAGCTCATTCAGTGCGTAATCCTGGTAGGCGACTTCAGCTGCTCTTATCGAGAAATTGACAATAGGCTTTTCTTTTGGTCCTGCTATTGACGCCGCTATCTCAAGTTGTCCGACTAGTGGCCCAAATAACTGGCTGAGATCCTGACCATCAACCATAAGTGTTAAATCTACACTGTTACCAACCGTTCCATTCACCTCCATCCGGTTCGGACCTGTAATGAGAAAAAAGTCTTTGATCTGAAGTTTTCCTGGAGAGTAATCGACTTCTCCTCCCCCCTCGACGTTGTATCCAGCAAGTTCACCTGACAATGAAGTCAATATACCCTTCAGCTCTGTCTCGTCACCGTCGATATGGCCGCTACTTGCCACTGCCGCAGTCAACCCGCCATTAGGCAGATCTGACCAGGTGGCAGGATCGATCCCTTCAAGCTGCATCAGTACCTCCCACTCAAACCCATCTGTCCATGCAAGTTGACCGGACCATTCTACCATTTCTTTGCCTGTTGCTAGTTGTGCATCCAGCACTTCAGCTCCCTGCAAATCTCCTCGCAGCCGAACGGCTCCGGTAACATTTTCTGGAAATTCATCAACAGAAAGCTTCAAGTGAGAAATGTGTGCTTCATACTCCAATGCGTTCTCATCGATTGTACCGGTTATATCGAGCTCCACATCTGCGTGGCCCGACAAAACATCCTGATACGGAGAAAAATCTATGGATGAGGTGGAAATTTTTGCACTCCAGGAGACTATCTCACCCCAAGTTACCTGGCCAGTCAGCAGACTCCTGCTCCCGTCAAAATGTACTGGCGATTCATCGATTATAAAGCCATCATTGTTGCCCCTCATATCCAATTGAACAGACAAGGGGGACAATCCAGACAGGCTGGTTTCCGCATCCAGGTTGACCCGGTAATCATCAAATCGTCCCTCTGTGTGAAATACCAGGTTGCTCCTCAGCTCAGGCCAGTCGGGACAGATATCGGCAAGAAAGATGTCATGACCAGAACCCTCGAAACTCCAGTTCACTTCACCAGATATCGGGGATAGCGATCCCTTTATAACAATCTTTCCAGGCCTGTTCAGCGAGAGGGAAATCTGCGGATTAGCCAGAGCTCCTGAGACTTCAAAAGTCCCCTGCATTTTGCTGCAACCGGCGATCTTAAACTGCCAGATTCCTTGACTGGTTATCTTCCACGCTTCTGACATCTGGAGATGTGTCTGCAGATCGACACGATATCCAGCAGACTTTACTGACATATCATTAATCGAAATACCATCTCTGCCACCGGATAACGAGCTGCTGATCTGCTCAATAACCATCTCCTGTTCTCCCACAGTGCTGAAGATGGCGATGTCTTTAAGCACTGTTTTCTCAACAAGGAATGCAATCGGTACTGTTATTTTCGGCAACTGGATTTCATTTATTGCGTCAGGGGCGTCCAGGTTCTGCTCTGCCATGGTTACCTCAACGCCTTCAACAAGGAGTTCGGGAATATGTAACCGGTTCTGGAGCAAACCCATTGGACGCCACTCTAGAGCCAGCTTCTTTATGAACACATTCGCCTGGGGACTATGAAAATGAATCCCCTCAAGCTTCAGTGGACCAATCAGTCTGCCAGTGCTGTTCTCAATGCTGATTCTGTCTTCTGTAACGGAAGAGACCAACTGAACACTGAATTGAAGACCTCTATTGCTCAACAGGAAAAAAGCTGTGAGAACACAAAGAATCAGTAACAGGCCTGATACTGAGATGAGAATTTTTTTCATCAGAAATCTGTCCCCACACGTATAAAAACGTATTGAGCGGTACCGTCCTCGGTCAAGGGATAGGCAAGTTCAAGCTTCACCTGACCAAAAGGAAGAACAACGCCAGCGCCCACACCAATGCCATGGGCAAGGTCAAGCGACCACTCATTCATTGCATTTCCAGCATCATAGAATGCTGATACCCTGAAATTCTCAAGAACCTCTCTCTCGACAGTGACACTTCCTGCAAGGAGGTATTTACCACCGATTATATTTCCGGTATTATCTTCAGGACCTAAGGTTCTGTATTTATATCCACGTACACTTTTTTCCCCACCAGCATAGTATCGCAGGGAAGGAGGCAGATCCCCGATGGAATCGACAAGTATCGCACCAAAGCTGGCAGCCCCGATAAGGCGCCATTTAGTGATTGGAGTCGTAATAGCCCTCCCATTGAAACGAACCTTTAAAAACGATGCATCTGAAAGAATTGCTGCACTTGCTCCTTCCAGGTCAATTGACCACCGATACCCATTTTGAGTGTTAATTATATCATCAGCCCTGGTTAGAGAACGGTGTAAGCCTGGCATGAGAAACTTTCCCCTTCCCGAGGTGGATCCAATCGAATAGTCCTCGTCAAATCCGACGACAGATACCGCTCCATAACTTACTGGCGTTCTGTACTCATATACAGCCCCCGCCGAGAATTTTCCCGTGTCGGTATCTTCCCATAATTCCCTGTTCCATTTCATAGATCCAGTGATAGTCTCAAATTTGGGATTCAGGCCAGGTACCTGATAATTAAAGAGGATATGGTTCTCCTGATCTCCAAGCAACAGGGAAGAAAATGCCCGGTGCCCGCTCTTGTTCAACAGTTGATTCTGCCAGTCGAACCTGATATTTGCCCCGGTATCCGTGGCATAACCAAGGCCGAAATTATACCTGTTATAATATTCTCGAGGATCGGTTATCACATTTATCGGTATTTGATTATCATCTGCATTACCAATCACTGCGTCAACAGTGACCCGACCAAAGTAGTTGGTCTGATAGAGCTCCCGTTGCAAGTGCTGTAAAAGGGTTCGGTCAAACGGGTCACCTTTTTCAAAAGGTATAAAGTGTTGAAGCAGGTCATCATAGATTACGTTTTGCTTGCTCTTAATATCTCCAAACTGATAGCGAAGCCCGGTATACAGAACCAGTTCGATTTCAGCACTATAGGCTCTTCGATCTATTCTCAGTTCGCTGACATGATAAGATGCATCCAGAAAACCAAGAGCTCTCACCCTCTGGAGCAGGTTCCTTTTTTCCTTTTCATACAGCGGATGGTTAAGGGGAGTCCCTATTCTTAAAGATGGTATCTCCTCCGGTTCACCTAACGCTGTCATGCTCTCTTCTGACCCGACAATTGTGACTGAGAGATCAGTGATGTAAACTTGCCTGCCCGGATCAATCCAGTATTCAGCTTTCCAGCCATTTTCCGTTACGGCAAGCGTTGCATCAATTACCGGCGAGTAAAAACCATAGGGTGCCAGTGCCGATTCGATATCCCGGGGAGCAAGCCTATGGAGTCGATTGACGTCTCTTTCTTCAAAATCACCGCTCAATCCAAGTCGATTAATCCTGAGTCGGGCCATGACATTATCGTACACCTGCCCATCTATGCCGGTAACGTCTACTTCGATGAGATCTTCAGCCACACCGCGAGACGTAACGAATAAGTTCAGTAGGAGACAGAGAGTGATAGTTAGATATCGCAATGACTTAGAATAATAAGAAGGAAAAAGACTCTCCCTGTTAAGAAAAGTTATACAACGACTCAGGCAACTAGAAGATAGCAATGAAACTAAAGAATTTTTGCCAGTCTATCAAGTTTTTTCCTATCTCTTTTCGAGGCCCGGCCGCACTTGACCTTAAACTGTGAAGTTATTGTTTGAAAATGAGCGAGCGATTTGCTGATAGGAAACTAAAGGGATACAGGAAGCACCTTACATCATAGCATGCAGCAACATTGATTATCTTCGTATTGGCAGTGTTAAGTTAAATGATAAGTCGCTGATATTACGTGATCAGGAATCTTAATCTGTCAGACGTAATGCCAAGTCCAAGATTTCCTCGGGAAACACTTAATTTCTCTATTTAGAGTAATAATAGAATAGCTGGGAATTTAGTTTGTCTTCTCTTCCTGCAAATGCACATCACGTTGTGGAAATGGAATGGTTATCCCCTCCTCTGCAAACCGCTTATCGATAGCCTTGCTGAGATCGTGTATCACTCTACCGCGATCATGGGGTTGAATAGCCCAGGCCAATAACTCAAAGTCGATAGACGAATCACCAAAAACACGCAAACGTGCCTGAGGCGGGGGGTCTGTTCTCACCATTTTACAACTCTTTGCGATATCAGTAAGTACAGTCTCAACCAGACCCAGATCGGAGCCATATGCTACACCCACTGCCACTCTGACCCGGAAATGGGGATAGGGTGCGCTTTCGTTGACAATTTTGGTATTGGTGATGACTGAGTTTGGAATGACAATGAGGATACCGTCAAGGGTAAGCAAGCGTGTGCTCCTCATTCCGATTGATTTGACCTCTCCCCGCTCTCCGGTATCCAGAACAATAAAATCACCGGTTTTGAACGGGCCATCGAAAAGGATTGATATCCCACCGAAAAAATTAGCCAAACTTTCTCGTGCCGCAAGGGCAAGAGCGACACCGGCGATCCCGGCTGACGCAAAAACCGCATTCACAGGAAGACCAAAATCCAATCCTCCCCAATACCATATTGCAAAGATCAGGATTGCGGAGATCACTCTGAAAAGCAGATTTATAAAATCTATATTGAGTAAATTTTCTTTGTTCCTGCTCGCGGTGGTGATGGCGTGCATGACTATATTACAGACAACATAAGCGGTCCACGACAGAAGTATCAGAAACAAACCATGCAGGAGAAAGAGAGTGAAGTTGTTGACTGTGCCACTAATGTTCAGATGGGTATGGGTGATATTTCTCGCGACAAACGACACCCCGATGGCAAGCAGGGGATAGGCCAGCATCTTCAAGGGCCATTGATTCTCTGTGCGGTTTCTTCTCATTTTTTTGTATCGTATCCAAATCAACCACAACAGCACCGCAGCCAGGGAAACTGTTGCCGCCAACCCTGCCCACTGCCACAAGGCTTGCCCGAAAAAACTATGCCTCATCTGTGACGGCAAACTATCGATGAGGGTCTGAGATATCACCCCTCCCGCTGAATATCTTGATGCTTCGTAAATGTTCTCTAATGCTCCCACCCTGACCGGCAGATGCCGGACCTCATCATAATATCTGCTCAGGCGCCTAACTGTTTCAGGTGTAAACAGAAAATCGTTCTTTCTGTCCCCCTCGCTGACTCTGTGCAGAGTTATCCCAGAAAGTGGAATATACCAAAGCTCCAGCTCATCTCGTCTCACCTCATCCCTGTTGGGAATATCATCCAGAGCAGGCACCTCAATACGGTTGAGGATCTCGCTCAACAGCAACACGGATTCTCTGCCGACATTTTCGGCTAAAATGGGAGCAACCTCCCTTAAATCAAAACAGAGAAGTGCCCGGGCCATGGCGGCTTCTGTCGTGTAGGAGACCTTCTCAGGAAAGAATAATGCTTTTCCATAGGCGCTTGAATATCTCTGGAAGCTTTCCATCGTAGCCCTTGGGCTCGATGTGTCCAGTGGTTCCAGGGCAAAGTAGGGGGAACTCCATACTGGTAAAACAGATAAAAAAAATGAAGCTATTGCGAACGGTAAGGCAATGGCGCAAAGACATAAGAAGACGCGTTCTTTAACAGACAAAATTGTCATCTGACTCTACCTTTATCGTTAATGACTGAATCCAACCGACAGCTCACACAGCAAAAAGAAGAGGACACACTGGAGTTGATTCTTTATATGGCGACCAGATAGTATTTAAAACCCCATCTTGGTTCACGGTAATCTTTTTTTGGATCATTGGTAAGTTAATCGTCATATTCAAGAGCTTACAGTAACGGCGAAGGTTAAGATACCAGAACATCGAATTATTAACATACGAGTCTCCTTATAATGATTGAGAGAGTTGAAATATCACAAACGGTTATTAAGACGAAACCTGATTAGCCGATATTGTCAAGATTACAATACCAGTAAATCCCTGTATTTACGTCGTTTATAGATCCATCAATGTCAGAAAATCAACGTGCTTCTTAATAAATAACCTGCCGTCATTGGTTCGCAGTAATATCGTTGCAAACAACGTATAGATATTCCAACGATAACAAAAATTAGTGAAAAACAAATGTGTAAAATATTTGACCTTGAAGTAATACTATTGACCTGATAACCATTATTAACATAATTTTAGAAAAAAAGAGTATCATTATTGATAATTTAATGGTGGACTGATAAGGTGGGGCAGATCAAGCTTGATCAAAAGACTAAAAACATATAACAAAACAAGAGGAGGAAATCATGAATGTAAACAAAGTAAAGGTTATTGCGCTTGTCATAACGGTTTTAATTACGACTATCGGTGCTGCCCATGCTGACAGCAGTACCACAATGACCCAAAAAGCCCAGGCCGCTATAACACCCGACAAAGCAATAGAGATGCTCAGGCAGGGTAACGAACGCTTTGTCAATGGTCAAACTGTGAAACGAGATATGCTCGCACAGGTTAAGCAGACTTCCGAAGGTCAGTTTCCCTACGCTGCTGTCGTTAGCTGTCTCGACTCACGCATACCGCCGGCCATCGTATTTGACCAAGGGATTGGTGATCTTTTTGTGGCGCGCGTAGCGGGCAATTTCGTAAATGACGACATCCTTGGCAGCCTCGAGTTCGCAACCAAACTCGCTGGTGCCAAACTAATCGTAGTCATGGGCCACACGGAATGTGGCGCAGTCAAAGGTGCCTGTGATGGAGCGCAACTCGGCTTGCTGACAGCGACTCTGGCCAACATCAAACCAGCCGTCGAGGGAGTGGAGGGTAACTACACCCCCAGGAGTTCAAAAAACACAAAATTCGTCCAGGCCGTAACGGAGATGAATGTCCAACTAACCATGCAGAAACTTCGCGACAGGAGCGTTGTATTACGCGAGATGCTCGATAAAGGAGAGATTTCTATGATAGGTGCCATGTATGATGTAAGTACCGGCAAAGTTACATTTTTGTAATAACTACCGATTATCCTCGATTTTAGAAAATCAAAGGGCTTACCACCATGGCGATAGGTGCCCTTATCCTCGCTGTCGCAGCCGCTTTCTATGCTGCTAGAAAACGTGCTGCACACAAAGAGGTGAGTGACGGTACAACCCAGCCTGATAACACCGCGAATCGCCTGGCATGATGAGGAATACGGGTGCGTTTTGGGGACGTGCTGATAGTACCGATACAACGGCGGCAACAGGAATGGGACTTAACGCTCATCCAGCCTTTTATTTCATCCCCTCTCGTCAGGGTAAAGAAATATATCTGGTTTGAGTTACCCGAACTACTTCGTCATCTTTGAATAATTCCACAATGTCGGGTGGCAGATGAGGCGGGGTGGAGAGTGTTAATGGAGCCTCAGATCTCTTCTGGACATCAAGAAAGTATAACTCGGCCGGGAGCCATAATTGATGCGACTTCTTCTCGTGGAAGATGAAAAAAAGGTTGCGAGCTTTATTAAAAAAGGCCTGGAAGAAGAGGGACATTCTGTTGACTGGGCATCAGACGGGAAAACAGGTTTTTTCATGGGGCTTGATGACGTCTACGACCTTGTTATCTTAGACGTCAATCTACCCAATAAAGACGGCTTGACAGTTCTCAGGGAGCTGCGCAGTAAAAAAATCATAACACCCATTCTGCTCCTTACTGTCAGGGCTACCATAGAGGACAAGGTCATCGGGCTTGACACAGGTGCCGATGATTATCTCACCAAACCTTTTGCCTTTCAGGAGCTGTTGGCAAGAATCAGGGCCTTGCTCAGGCGGCGGGGTGAGGCTGATTCACCGATTCTGACTGTTGCGGATCTCTCTTTAGACCCTGCAAGGCGACTTGTGTCTCGAAGCGATAGAAAAATTGACCTGACCTCAAAAGAGTTTGCCCTGCTTGAATATCTGATGCGCAATGAGGAGCGCGTCGTCACCAGGACGATGATTTCCGAGCATGTCTGGGATCACAGCTTTGATACTGAAACCAATGTCATTGATGTGTATGTCAACTATCTCAGAAAGAAGATCGATGCTAATCATGAATCGAAATTGATCCACACGGTTAGGGGAGTGGGTTATGTGCTGAAAGTGGTGTAAAGCATGCGTATTCGGTCTATTGGTTCAAAACTCACCCTCTGGTACACAGGGCTGCTCACCCTGACCTTTCTTCTCTTGGGAACGATTGCTTACGGGCTGTTGGCCTACAGTCTCTCTCGTGATATGGACTACGCCCTGAAAGGCATTGGTGGCGTCATGGTGGAAAAAGCCAAGGCGGAGGGCAGTGCATTCTACCCCTCTGAAGTAGACGAGCTCTTTCGTCGTTTCTTTGGTTTTTCACCGCGTGATCGCCAGTTTGATATACTCGACCCGCGGGAAAAAATTGACTCAGGTCGGCAGATACTTCGTTCACGAAAAGTAATCATCAGCCCCGAGGCACTCGAAAAAGCGGCCCGGGGAGAAGCCCATTTTGAGACTGTTGCATCCGGCGGTCGTTATCCGATTCGGGTCTTGACCGTGCCCGTAGTCGAATCGGGACACCCCACCAATCTGGTGCGGGTTGGCATGTCTCTAGAGAACATGTACAAGACACGCAATCGCTTTCTGCTGACCATGACCGCTGTGTTCCCTCTTGGCCTCCTTTTGGCGGGTGGCGGGGGGTGGTTGCTGGCTCGACGGGCGCTCAGCCCTGTTGACAGGATGACCCAAACTGCTCGAAAGATAAGTGGCGCACATCTCGACCAGCAGCTCCAGGAGAGTGGAAATGATGATGAACTCGACCGCTTGGCAAAGACCCTGAACGATATGCTCGCCCGCCTCCATGATTCCATTGAACAGATGCGTCAATTCAGCGCCGATGCCTCCCATGAACTGCAAACTCCACTGACAATCCTTAAAGGCGAGATGGAGGTCGCGCTCCGCCAGCAGAGGACTCCCGACGAGTATCAGGATATTCTCGGAAGCGGGCTCGAGGAAATTGACAGGCTCAATCATCTGGTCGAGGGACTTCTTCTGCTCGCCCGCGCCGATTCTGGGGTATTACGGCTGGATATGCAATCGATCGACTTGAGGAAATTTGTCGCAAATATCCTGCGCCAGTTAAAACCCATAGCTGATAACCATACCGTCCATCTGCACCAGGAACCGTCCGAAGCTGTTTATGTCGACGGTGACCGGGAACATCTGCGAAGATTATTGTTGAACCTGCTGGTTAATGCAATCAAATACAGCTACACCGATGGAAAGGTCGCGGTGGCTCTCGAGCAGAGACAACGGTGGGTTGTATTACATATTTCTGATACGGGCAGGGGCATACCCGAGGCTGAACAGCAACAAATATTCAATCGGTTTCATCGCGCTACAGAGACTGGCTCCCGGGATGGCAAAGGAGTTGGTCTCGGACTCAGTATCGCAGACTCCATAGCAAAAGCCCACAAAGGATATATAGAGGTTGAAAGTTCCCTGAAATGGGGCGCCACCTTCAGCGTTTTTCTTCCATTAAATCTCCAATCAAATTAATCCAACATTAGAATCTTATCATTTTCGGTTAATCTTCCTTTAATCTTCATGCACTACTGTGTTCTGTACGAAGAACAGCTCTGGTCAGTAACCAGAACTGTTAAAACACAAAATAATAATCAGGAGGTAGAACATGGATAAGGATTTAAGTAAACCGGGAAAAATTAAACGCTATGGGGTAAAAGGCCTGCTGGCGGTAGGGCTGCCGTTTTTTGTCGCCGGAGTATTTGTTACCTCGGGAGTAAATGGAATTCATTCCTCAATTGCCGAGAATATTACCAAAGGGCCCCACGTGACGGCTTCAGTCCAGGCGGTTATACCCAGCTCTTTTGCTGAACTGGCGGACAAAATGAGCCCGACGGTGGTAAACGTCAAAGTTACCAAAATTGAAAAAGCAGACCTTCAGGGACAGCATTTCCAGAGACGACCGAATGGTGAATTTTTCGGTCGTTTTTTCGAGGGAATGCCGCAGCCCCCAAGGAATCATCGTACTCAGGGAGCAGGCTCAGGCGTTATTATTAGTAAGGACGGCTATATTCTCTCCAACAACCATGTGGTTGAAGATGCCAAGGAAGTTACGGTCACCCTGGCCGATAAAAACGAATATAAAGCAGAAATCGTCGGCCGGGATCCCAAAACTGATCTTGCAGTTCTGAAAATCACCGCTAACAGGGATCTTCCCTCGGCCGCTCTCGGGGATTCCGAGCTGTTGAAGGTCGGTGACTGGGTAGTCGCCATCGGCAATCCTTTTGGTCTGAATCACACCGTGACATCCGGAATAGTCAGTGCTAAAGGCCGGATCATCGGCGCAGGCCCCTATGATGATTTTATTCAAACGGATGCTTCTATAAACCCCGGCAATTCCGGTGGGCCGCTTTTTAATATGAAGGGGGAAGTAATAGGGATCAATACTGCGATTATTCCTCAAGGTCAGGGTATTGGTTTTGCTATCCCCATTGACACAGCCAAACCCCTTATTCCGCAACTTGTAAGCTATGGTGAAATTACCCGTGGCTACCTCGGTGTCAATATCCAGACCATCACGCCTGATCTGGCGGAAGCACTCAACATTGACGAGAGCAAAGGTGCTCTGGTGGCCGATGTAATTGCCGGTAGCCCAGCCGAGAAGAGCGGCCTGAAACGCGGTGATATCATCGTTGATTTTGACGGGAAGAATATCGAAGACAGTCATGACCTGCCGGTAAAGGTTGCAGCTACACCGGTAGATGAAGAAGTCCAGGTAACTGTCCTGCGTGACGGCAAAGAAGAGCAATTTTTGGTGAAAGTAGGAAAACTCTCTTCTGATGAAACTCTACTGGGCAGCTCTTCAGAGCCTGCCAAAGGGAAATGGGGCATGCAACTGCATGAACTCAGCCCGCAGATAGAAGAGCGTTACGGCGTCAGTGCCGACCAGGGTGTCGCTGTCGTTGGAGTCGATCCGGAAAGCGCGGCCGCTGAGGCTGGTATCCGTCGGGGTGATGTTATCGTCGAAGTGAATCGAAATGCTGTAAAGTCGATTGACGATGTCAAAAATTCCATCAGCCAGGCAAAGGATAAAGATCGACTGCTGCTGCTGGTACAAAGGCAAAACGGTAAATTCTACGTTCCACTGGAACAACAGGGATAGTCTCTGTGAGGCTCTGCAGTGAAAATCTGCATCAATAACCTCGTCATGGCCCGCATCGGTAGGTATATAATCGACCTGCCGGGTCATGTCAGGCTCTCCTACCTGCCGCCGCTGATGGTTTATCTGGCAGCAGGCATTTCTGGATTAACCAGCATCGTCGGAACATTTTTTGTCAAGGATTATCTTGGCCTATCTGCAGAATTTCTGGCGATGCTCGGTTTTTGGGCCGGCATTCCCTGGGCGCTGAAGATGCCTTTGGGCCACATGGTGGATCTGATCTGGCGATGGAAATCGATCCTCGTCTTTCTCGGAGCCGCACTCATTGGCGCCAGCCTTGCTATCATGCTCATTTTGATCAGAGCACCATCACTCATCACCCCTTACATGACTGTTGAGGCCTGGTTTGTTTTTTCAGCCCTTCTCGCTCCGATAGGTTATGTGGTCCAGGATGTTGTTGCCGATGCATACTACCATGCAGACTCTCGGACGGGCCGCCATAGTAGGCGGTGGCCTTGCCGTTTCGCTTATAAACATACTTCTGTTTAATGATGTAAACAGCATGGTGGAAGAGC
>DAOVUU010000276.1 GCA_030632405.1 Desulfobulbaceae bacterium
TAAATGATATGACGAGCATTATTTTTTAGATAATAACGAAGAGTTTGGGGGAAATGCATTCTCGGACAAGCTCCTAACAGTACGTTTTACAAGATGACAGGGCGTGACAGAATCAGGAGAAAATGATGCTTTTGCATCACCCAAAGGCCTAACAATTAATTGCAAAAAAAAATAGAAGAGGATCTGCAGAATTTGGGTACGTCACAAACATCACAGGAAAGTGTCCAATCCATCGTACGTGCTCTTGAAGTTGATATCGTCCTTGGCCGGCTTTATCCTCGTGAACGACTGGTGGAATATCAGCTTGCAAAACGCTTTGAGACGACACGGCATGTTATTCGTCAGGTCTTAATCGAGCTGGAAAGGGCCGGACTCCTGGTTCACGAGGCGAACAAGGGGGCTACTGTCTGTGAATACACTGCTGACGAGGTTAATCAGCTCTACCAGATGCGCGAAATTATCGAATATAAGGCTGCAATGCTGATCTCTCTGCCTGTCGATCCAGAAGATTATGCACAGGTAAAATTAATTTGTGATGAACATTCGGCCGCTGTTGATCAATCTGACATGCAGAGAGTAGTTGCAGCAAACAAGGAATTTCATCAGGCTGCTTACAGGCTGTGTGGAAACACTTTTCTGGCCGATGTTATCGACGAAATGGCAAAAAAAGCAAATCTGGTCCGTTTTACATCAAGTACAGATCTGAACTACCTCATCCAGGCACGTGATGAACACTATCAGATTCTTAATGCACTAAAAGGTACAAATAACGCTGTCCTGGCCAAAATCTGTATTAAACACCTGCAACCCTCCCGTCAAATGTATCTGGAAAAACGGGGTCAACTCTCATAACAGCTCAAAAACCAGCGAACACCTGAATTCAGCATCAGATCAGGGCATCAAGCTGGAAGGCTGGCCTGAAGATAACAATCCTTGCCTGGAGAAAAAAAATGAAGAATGACAAACTCGATAAAAATGTTACCGGTTCAGTGGTCCGACTGCACCCTGACGACAATGTTATCATAGCCATAAAAGAAGTTGGATCAGGCGAGATGATCCCGAGTGAGAATATAACCAGTCAAAATCAGGTAGCAGCCGGCAATAAAATTGCCTCATGTGCAATTGCACAGGGGGAGGCAGTTCGCAAATACGACACTGTGATTGGTTTTGCTGCCTGTGATATAGAACCCGGCACCTCTGTGCATAACCACAATATGACGTTCCGGGACAGCGACCGCGTTTACGCTTCCGCCAGTGAATACGAGCCAATTGACCTCCTGCCCGAGGCAGACCGGGCTACTTTCCAGGGAATTGTTCGCGATGATGGACGGGTAGCGACCCGCAACTATATCGGTATCTGCTCGACAGTTAACTGTTCAGCGACAGTTGTGCGTAAGATTGCCGAGTGGTTTACGCCGGAAAGGCTGGCTGAATATCCTAATGTCGACGGAGTCACTGCATTCAGCCACCCCCTTGGCTGCGGTTGTGAAATGACCGGTGAACCGATGGATCTGATGCGCCGAACCATTGCCGGGTATGCTACACATGTCAACCTGGCTGCTGCACTGATTGTCGGCCTCGGCTGTGAACGTAACCAGATAAGTGAACTGGTCGAAGCTCAGCACCTCAATATAGGCCCTAAGTTGAAAACCTTTACCATGCAGGAAATTGGCGGTACACGTAAAACAATTGAAGCGGGCATTGAAGCTGTCAAAGGGCTTTTAGATAAAGCCAATCAAGTTAAACGGGAGACAGTCTCTGTCAGCCATCTTACTGTAGGTCTCGAATGTGGCGGTTCCGACGGATTTTCTTCTATTACTGCCAACCCTGCACTTGGTGCTGCAGTAGATATACTTGCGCGTCACGGCGGCACAGCTATCCTAGCTGAAACGCCGGAAATTTATGGTGTTGAGCATACTCTGGCCCGCCGTGCTGTTTCGGTTGAGGTAGGTGACAAGCTCATTGAACGCGTTCGCTGGTGGAAAGATGACTACTCCGTTGGAAGAGATGTGCAGATTAACGGCACAGTAAGTCCTGGCAATCAGGTTGGCGGTCTGGCAAATATCTTTGAAAAGTCCCTGGGGTCTGCCATGAAAGGCGGCACCGGCCCATTGATGGGTGTCTACAGATATGCAGAAAAAGTGGATGCGAAAGGGATGGTCTTTATGGACACACCCGGTTATGACCCTCCTTCGGTGACCGGTATGATCGCCGGTGGTGCTACATTGATTGCGTTTACCACCGGCCGTGGTTCGATGTTTGGCTCCAAACCATCTCCCTGTATCAAACTGGCCAGCAATTCCTCCATGTATCAACGGCTGGAAGAGGACATGGATATAAATTGCGGTGAGATCCTTGACGGCACCTATACACTTGAAGAGATGGGGCAGGCGATCTTTGAATTGATGATTTCAACGGCATCCGGCCAGAAGAGCAAAAGTGAACTGCTTGGTCTGGGGGACAATGAGTTCGCTATCTGGGATATAGGCATTTACGGCTGATCCGCCGTTGAGAGCCAATCATACTCCTTTATTTTCCTCACTACCGCTTCCGGAGCTGTAAAAACGGGTACCTGTATCGCCCTTTCACACAGCTCCAGAGCCGACGACATTGAAAAATGGGCAAGCATTATCGCTTCAAAACCAGTCAAAGGTTTGATCGCTTCGGCAATAAGATGATTATGAAGACTGAGATCACCACTGTCTGATGCTTCCCTCGCCCCCTCAACAAAATATGTCGTAAGCGTAGCACCTTCTATTGCCGCCTCGTGGTACTCTTCCTCCATACTCTGAATAGATGGCCTGAAAGTTGCGAGCATGGCGATTTTTTTTCCCGCCCTGAAGACCAGTTCGAACATCGCCTCATTGGGTTTAAAGACAGGAATATTCAGCCTGTTTTGTACCCTGCTTATAGCTTCACCAAAGGCTGAACAGGTGTAGAGGATAACTTCTGCGTCCAGGGATATCGCATAATCAGCCAACGCTGAAATACGCCCCGAAGTATCCTTTCCTCTCAGGCGATCAAGGGAGAGGCTGTCATCCACCAGATGAACAAGTTCTGCCTGGGGCCAGATCGATGAAAAAGCCTTTTTTGTTGGCGCCAGGCTCAATTCTGTCGCGTGAATGAGTGCAATGCGAACCATGTTAAATCCCTATTTTAAATGATCGAAAAACTGAAGACGAAAGGAATGGTCTCCTAATAGCTAATGGCTAATCTAAAACACTCCCTCCGGTGATTCAACAAAAATAGTTCCATCTCGCCATCCACAATCGATTACAGTTGACGCACTCCGTCGTATCAGGTTATGCTGTGAGGTTTTTTCTGCATAACGAAGAGAATTAAATGATGAAGATTCTTACTGCAATCCGCTGCGGAACCAATAGAGGAAAGAATGGTATGAAAGCACTTATAGCCCTGGAAGACGGTACCATTTTTGAGGGACGATCATTTACCGGACGGGGGGAGGCCATAGGAGAGATTGTCTTCAACACATCGCTAAGCGGTTATCAGGAGATACTTACCGATCCCTCCTATACCGGGCAAATCGTCACCATGACCTATCCAATGATTGGTAATTACGGTATTAATCCCTCGGACATGGAATCCGCCGCAATCCACCCCATGGCATTTCTTATAAAAGAGTACAACGGATACCCATCCAACTTCCGGTCAACAATGCCCCTGTCGGATTTTTTGCAGGAATACTCTATCCTCGGTGTTGAGGGTTTCGACACCCGTGCCCTTGTAAAACATATCCGCTCCAAAGGGGCAATGAAGGGTATAGTCTCCACCGACGACCTTGATAAAGACTCACTTGTAGAGAGGGCCCGGGACTGGTCAGGCCTTGTCGGCCAGGACATGGTCAAGAGAGTGACCTGCGATGAACCATATGGATGGGCTGACAACGGGCCTGTCCCAGGTACAAATTTCACAACAGCCCAGCAGAATATTACAGACCCGTTCAGGGTAATCGCCTTTGACTTCGGCATAAAATTCAACCAGCTCAGATTGTTGACTGAGAAGGGGTGCCAGGTGCAGGTGGTACCGGCGACAACCACTGCAGAAACGGTACTCGGTATGAACCCGGACGGCATCTTCCTCTCCAACGGACCGGGTGACCCGGAAGGCGTTGACGGCGTAGTGGATACAATCCAGAATCTTCTCGGTAAAAAGCCGATATTCGGCATATGTCTTGGACATCAAATGCTCGGACTGGCCTGCGGCGGCAAGACATATAAACTAAAATTTGGTCACCGCGGAGGCAATCAGCCGGTCAAAGATCTCACCACCGGTCATGTGGAGATAACCTCTCAGAACCACGGCTTCTGCCTTGATGGTGCGAGTCTGTCAAAAGATGACATAGAGGTGACTCATATCAATCTAAACGATAACAGCCTGGAGGGGATGCGCCACAAAAAGCATCCAGCCTTCTCCGTCCA
>DAOVUU010000416.1 GCA_030632405.1 Desulfobulbaceae bacterium
AGCCAGTCATCTCTATTTTGGAAAAACTTCATTTCCTCATCAGAGAAGTTTTTAGTATACGTCATTTTAAGGTCGGGAAAGTATTTCGCCATGACTTTTGCACACTCGAAATCGGAAATAGAACTATCTGTTGCAACGGGCAGACTGAAAATTCCAACAGTATCTTGATAGTCACCGGCAGCTTTGCAGATCTCTTCAAATTCACCCCTGTTGGCGGGCATGATCTGTTCCCGGCCTGGGCAGTGCAAAAAAGGTGGGGTTGCGCCGGTGCCAAAAGCGTTCTCACCAGGATCTTCTTCAAAATCTGTTGGTGTCATCTCCAGACATTCTTCCACATAGTCTTCTTTCAAAGGTACAAAAAGGGCTGTTTCACTCTCAAGATCAATGGCATCAGCATCCATCAGGATTTCCATAATCTGCGGGCTTGAAGCGACATCTATCCCTATTTCAGTCAGGATTCTTTTTGCTTTTCTATCGATTTTTTTATAGATGAGTTTCTCTGTCGACAAGGCGTCCATATCCCCTATCCTGTCTATTGCTATATCACCTTCAGTACTTTTAGGATATCTCTCTGAAATCTCCTTATAGATTTTTTTTGCCCTTTGAAATTGATAGTTTGATTCAGCTTCCACAGCAGAGTCAAACAACCTCACAATCTTCCTGTTCCTTTTTTTCATTACATAAAGCCTCTAGATGTAAAAAATTCCACTCTATTACAGTTACAGTTTTTCAGTTAATGCAGGCACGACATCGAAAATATCTCCGACAATTCCATAATCACATTTGTTAAAAATCGGCGCATCTTTATCTTCATTAATGGCAACAATGACCTTTGAAGTTTTCATACCGGCAAAATGCTGCACCGCTCCGGAAACCCCACAGGCAATATAAAGCCTGGGACTTACAGTTTTACCTGTCTGCCCCACCTGCATAGAATGGGGTGCATAACCTGCATCCACAGCAGCTCTTGTGGCTCCTACAGCCGCGCCGATTTTCGCAGCGCAGGCGTCAAGCAACGTATAGTTTTCAGCAGCTTTAATAGCCCTTCCCCCTGTGATGATGACCGGTGCAGATATAAGATCCAGCTTACCTGTGCCTCCTTCTTTTGTTTCTACAATCTTAACAAGTCCGGGATCTACCACATCTGCAGTAAATTCGAGTAATTCTCCTGCCGCAGGTGAAGCCTTGGGTTCAATTGTATTTGGACGGACAGTACAGATAAGAACCGA
Organism: Desulfobulbaceae bacterium; assembly: GCA_030632405.1. GTDB lineage: Bacteria > Desulfobacterota > Desulfobulbia > Desulfobulbales > Desulfocapsaceae > Desulfomarina. Next base: position 1,230 of record DAOVUU010000416.1, read on the forward strand.
GCCATTTACCCTGAGCGAGGCAAAAATTTTGCCAGAAAAATGTGACTTTTTTACTGTTTTCTCTGCAATATTGATCTCTATACAGTCTGAGACCAGGGGTTCATCCAGGATTGAAGCAACTCTTGCGTACAGGTCTCTGCCGGTCACACTGGCGGTTCCAAGAAGGGCCTCAAAATCATATTCCTTCACTGATGCTGCAATTGCCAGGGATTGGAGATCAGGACTGGACAAAAAATCTCCTGGTGCTGTAACGGCAACAATTTTTGCCGCACCATATTCTGCAAGTTTGTCTTTAACAGATGAGGTCTCACTGCCCAGTACTAATGCATAAATCTCCTGACCAGCTGCAGCTGTCATCACCCCCAGGCTGGTCTCTTTTACCGCATTGTTTTCAACTTCTATTAAAATTCCGATCCTGCCCATATCGTTTTCTCCTTATCTTATAATACCTTTTCGTCCTCTTTAAGAATTCTGACAAGTTCAGTTACCTGCGCATCCACAGAACCTTCAAGCATTTTGGCCCCGGATCTTTCCGGTGCAGTCTCGAGTTTTTCAATGACCACTCTGCCCTCAGACGCGTCTATACCAAGTTCGGAAAGATCAATTTCCCTGATCTCTTTTTTCTTAGCCTTCATGATATCAGGAAATTTTGGATATCTGGGCTCATTTAGACCCTTTGTCACTCCGATTACACAGGGAAGCTCCATTTCAAGAAGCTGTCTCTCCCCTCCGTCGGTTTCTTTTTCAGCAATAACTTTACTGTCATCTATGGACAAGGTTGAAATCTCGTTTACAACAGGAACACCCAGCAACCTGGCCAACCGATACTGGGTTTGAAAATTTTCCGTATCGACTGAACCTTTGCCGGTAAAAATCACATCCGGCAGGCCATCCTGATCCATAGCAGCTTTCAGTGCCAGAGCTGTCAAACTGCTGTCAAGGAACTGGGTATCAATTTTTACAAGGATTGCCCTGTCAGCCCCCATTGCCATGGTCCCCCTGATGGTTGCAACGGCCGCAGCTTTTCCCACGGTAACGATCACTACTTCTCCACCATGTTTTTCAACCAGGCTGACCGCTTCTTCAACCCCGTATTCATCAAACGGATTAACTACAAATTTAATTACGGAATCTTCAAAACCGGTTTCACCTGTAAGCCTTATAGTTGCAGCAGTGTCCGGTACATGTTTTACACATACACAAATTTTCATAGTATCTCCCCTCTAACTCTTCATACGCTCATTTTTAAAATCATACAGCGGCATACTGACCACTACTGCACTGCGCATCCGACCTAAAATCTCCACATCCATTTTTGTCCCTGCTGTTACGAACTCTGACTTCACATACCCGAGAGCAATACTTTTTTCTACCCGGTGACCGTAACCACCAGATGAGGTCATGCCGATACGATCACCA